>JASJDX010000322.1 GCA_030064975.1 Pleurocapsa sp. MO_192.B19 | reverse complement strand
TAACTGCACCTGAAAATCGAGACTTGGGGATAGTTAAATCCCCTCGTCCAAAACGAGCTAAACCTCCTCTGAACTTGTCTTCTTTTCCCTCTTGACAACTGGCTTTTAACCTTAACTTGTCACCAATGCTCATTACTTATTACTTATTACTCATTACTCAAAACCAGTTGACAAACATCACACGCCCTTAACTTGTCACCAATGTACCATCACTTTTACCAAGGTAAAATTTCACCATTAGAATGCCAGAAAGTTCCCGTATTTTCTAGATTTAATTCGTCAATCCTAGCTAGAAGTCCTTTAACTGATTGTTCTGGCGTAATGCCAGAGTCGGTAAAACCAGTCATACGAGTCTTCACCAACCCTGGATGGAGAATGGCAACAGCAATCCCTTTCGATTTTAAGTCTTGAGACAAAGATTTACCCGCCATTGACAAAGCAACTTTCGACATTCGATAACCATAAGAGCCGCCACTCGTATTATCCTCAATTGAACCCATACGGCTAGTCATCATAATGATTTTTGAGCCTTTTTTTAGATTGGTCAGCAAAGCTTGAGTAAACTTTAGTGGACCGAGGGCATTAACTTCAAATTGTCTGCGGATGCTATTTATATCTAGACGATCAAGACTAACTCGTTCTACAATACCAGCGTTGTTAATCAAAACGTCAATTGAATGACCATCAAGTCTTTTGACTAAGTTAGCAACCGACTCATCCAAGGTAATATCTACATCCGTTTCTACCGATATACCTAGATTTTCTAATTCGTCTGAAGTCGAGCGACAGACAGCTATCACATTATCTCCTCTTTCTTTAAGTTGACGACAATATTCTAAGCCGATACCTCGATTTGCTCCTGTTACTAAATAAGTACCCATTTTGTTTTTCTGGCGAAAGTTGCTAGTAATCCTTAGTTAAGTATCATTTTGCCAGTAATAAGAGATCTTCTTGTATTACTTTAGAAGCACTTTTAATACAAAAATCAAAATTTCCCAGCCAAAGTGCAAAAAGGCAAAGAGGGCAAAGAGCTATGTAGTTTTGGAAACGACATAAACAACACGAAAACCGATATAGATGTCACGGTTGTCGCGGGAATTGTAGTCGCGGTACGCTGAGCGGCAGTAATCAGGATCGTCGGTCTGAGAAATACTATATATTACTTTTATACTATCATATCCTGATAGCCAAGCACTGCCATCATTTGGCGCATCCTCATAGTTTTCATGCCAATTATCTTCACACCATTCCCAGACGTTTCCGTGCATATCGCACAGTCCAAATTCATTGGCAGCAAATTGTCCTACTGGTGTTGTTTCTCTTCTATACTCTCCTTGTACTCCTGCTCCATAAACATAATTTCCGTTATAGTTAGCTAATTTTGTTGTTATAGTTTCTCCAAAGTGAAAGGGTTGGTTATATTTCCTATTCCATTCTTCTACTGCCAACTTTTCACTGGTCACTGATGACTGATAACTGATAACTGCTCTACAAGCATATTCCCATTCTGCTTCTGTGGGTAGTCTGTATTCGCGGTTTGTATGTTGAGTAAGGCGATCGCAAAACTCTTTGGCTTCATACCAATTTACCTGCTCAACTGGTCGTTTATCTCCCTTAAATCTTGAAAGCTCGGCTCTTAAGGGCAAACAAGTCATAGATGTCTCCCTCTCTATCGGTAACTGTCACCACCGTCGTGGTTGCTGGAATTGCTAATTCTGCACTTACTAAACCAGTGAGCCATCTTTTACTTTCTTTATTGAGAATACTTTGTCGTGTTTTCTGATTCTTTTTTTTCTTAGTCTTAAGAGGTCTTGTCCATATCTGTTGCTCTAAAATTCTTCACGGCACTCCTGGAGTTGTTGATACCATTAGAGAGTGAACTTTTAGTCCCCTGACATATTTCTGGGCGCAGGTCATGCCAAATCCTTGTGATTCAGTTTTGAACCGATGGTGGGTGAAATTAAAGTCACTCGTATCTTGTATAGCTAGGACAATTTCTTCCTTTGAAGCTCTCTGTGTTGTCTGTTTCTGATGTGCCTCAATTATGTCTTCTGCCTCTATTGGTGACGATTTCCAGAAATTGTAAGTGGCTTTGGTGTTTGCCCAATCACCGCTTGCCTGTGAAACACTCCCATGAGGCTGCCCCGCTAAATTTTCAACAATTTTGATTAATCTTTGATTTAATCTTTTATCTGGTAGAGCCGCATACTTAAGTTCTTCGGTTGCCCACGAGGGCATTGACTAATTTCCTCTAGTATTTTTAAAAGCTAGACTACCTGTTTTTGCCAGCTTTTCAGCATTTATGGGTAAGGCATAGATGTTTAGATAGTTACATAGATTTTGAATTTAGCTGGTGGCAGAAACCGATCAGATTTCCCAAAATAGCCAATATATTTCGCGATCGCTTACTTGTTGAAGATATAGCATTACGTATTTAGGTTAGGACACTCTTTAAAATTGCTACTTGTGAGACAGTTGCGGTGGACGGGTTCCCCGGCATAAGCAAACTGTCGAACCCGAAGGGCTACTTGCTACTTGCCCTTCGGGAGGTGCGCATTCCCAAGCCAGTCCGTTGGGCGGGTTCCCCGACTTGAAGGAACTGGCGTTTGCGCCTGACGTCGGCGCGGGGTCGCACCTCTACTTGCTACTTTCGAGCTAATAACTAATATGTCCTAATATAACTTTGTACGGCTATAGTACAGTAGGGATTGTTAGATGAGCAAAATCTTTCTAGCTTTAGCGTTAACTTTAATCATAGGTGGATGTTCGAGCATAAGTAAATCCAAAGTATCGTCAGCAAAACTTGTAGCTATGACTAAAAGTAGTTCAACCGCTAAAGTTCTGGAAGTTTAGGCTACAGGAGAAGCAAAAAACTACACTTTTGCCGTTACCGTTAGTAGTCCTGATACTGGTTGCGATCTCGCGGAGCGAGGTGGCAGAGCCAATCGCTATGCCGACTGGTGGGAAGTAATCACCCCAGAGGGAGAACTGCTATACCGTCGAGTTTTGTTACATAGTCATGTAGACGAACAACCTTTCCAGCGCACAGGAGGTTCAGTAGCAATTGAACCTCAGCAAAAGGCAATTGTCAGGGTACATATGTCCCCCGATGGCTATAGTACTCAGGCTCAAGAGGGGACAATAGAATCAGGTTTTTCTGCGGTTGGTTTGTCTGAAGAATTTGCTGTCGATCTTGAATCTGTCGAACCTCTTCCCCAAAATTGTGCATTTTAATCTGACATATTATATTTTTGGCAGTACATATTTGCGGGATAAAATAGAAATTATTTGCTACTCCCTACTCCCTACTCCCTACTTTCTTTCCTACTTATACCGTTGGTGCAGACAGCATTAATATTCTTTGTAGTAGTCTAGGAAAAATACGTTGACACCATACTGCCAAATAACTCTGCCAACCCACTAAAATTTCACCAGAGTTTTTACATAATCCTGAAACCAATGCTTGAGCAACTTTTTCTGGAGTCATAGGTATTACCCAGCGAAAAAGCTTGAGATTATTTGCCATATCGGTATCAGTGAGCGTCGGCAACAGAGCAACAACCTTGATATTATGTCCAGCCAATTCACTTCTTAGGGCTTGGGTAAAACCGAGAATAGCAAATTTAGTTGCTGAGTAAGTAGACATGGTGGGGGCAGCTACCTTCCCCATCAGGCTAGAGACATTGACAATTGTACCTTCTTTTTGGTTTGCCATCCGTTTCGCCAACAGACGAGTAATGGTCATCATTCCCAATAAATTAATCGAAATTTCTTCTTCAACCTTGGGTAATTTAGTTTCTAAGAAGGGTGCTTGGTGGGCTACTCCCGCACAATTGACTAGTAAATGAATTGGTCGATGGGTACGCCACGCCTGAGCGATCGCAATATTAATCGAAGATGATTGCTTCAAATCTAAAGATAAAGTAGTAACTTTAACTCCCATGGTTTCAATTTCTGTAGCTACATCAGCTAGCCGTTCGCGATCCCTGGCTACTAACAGTAAATGTTTAATTCCTTGCTTGGCTAATTCTAAGGCGATCGCTTTACCAATTCCACGAGAAGCCCCCGTAACCAAAGCTGTTTTTCCTTTAATATCCATAAACTAAAATCTCTCTATGAACTTTTCACAATGGCAAATAAATATGAGATATTTTGCTCTAAATTGCCTTAATTGATTTAATTTTTAAATAGGCAAATTAGTAAAATAAATCCTGATTTTACTCTGATTGTGAAATAGTATTGAATTCCATTGATTATGCATTTACTTTGTTGTAAGACTAGTATTTACCTATTTTGTTTCTGTTAAAATAGTAGTTCTTACAAAAGCTATTGGCATTTGATGCAAAATTTGTTAATCACTTGATATTCAATTAACCATTGATATTGCTGTTGAATCTAAATGCAGTTTAAGCATAAGAATGTCTCATGTTATCACTCAGATAGTTTTAGTTTTTGCAAAATAAATTTTGTGTAGATTTGTTACTTTGCATACCCTAACAAAAAAAATTAATAATTGAGGCAATTTTTAGTATCAAAGATTGCAGTTGCCCTTTTTTGTTTCCCGAAACTCTTCATAAACTAAGCAAAATATAGCTTCAAGCTTTCACTACAGATAAATTTATATTTAATATAAATTTTACTAATGCACTACAAAAGTTTCTAGCATTTCATAACGTCTGAAATACTTGCTACTTGCTACTTTTAGGCTAGTAGCCTTTCTGTCCTAACCAATTAACGTACTCCTATATTTAGTTGGAGATCAGCCCAAGGAAACCCTAAGTAATTGAGAAAAGTACATCTACAGTCTGGCGATTTGCTCTGGAGTCATATTGAGTCACATCAAGTCACAGTGTTTTTTTTGCTTACCTAAAGTTCTAAAATCAGAAAGTATAGCTTTGCCAAAACCTTTAGTAAGTATAAGTAATATATAAATGACTCATTCTGTTGATGTAACCACCCTCGCCCGTTGGATGGCATCAGATTTTACTAACCAAGCCCAAGCCTATGCTAATCCACCATTTTTTGCTCACATTCGTGTATGTATGCGTCCTTTACCCTACAATTTACTTGATGGTACTAGCTTATTTCTGGAACAGGCTTATGATTTCATGCTAAATCAGCCCTATCGCTTGCGGGTAATTAGATTAAGTGTAGTAGACGATCGCCTTGAATTAGAAAACTATAAAGTAAAAGAACAAGAAAAATTCTATGGTGCATCTCGTAATTTAGATCTACTAAACACTCTCACTCCCGATTTGATTGAGAAAATGTCAGGTTGCGATATGAATGTAACCTGGACAGGTAGCAGTTTTAAAGGCGAAATCAAACCAGGAAAAGCCTGTATTGTAGAACGTAAAGGTAAAGTAACGTATTTAGATAACAGCTTTGAAATTGATGGCAATAAACTAATCAGCTATGATCGCGGACGCGATCCCGAAACAGATGAACTAGTATGGGGATCAATAGCAGGGCCATTTGAATTTAGTCCACTTCAAAGTTTTGCCGAAGAAGTAATTCCCGCCAAGGATAAGAGTGCGATCTAGGATCAATTCTAGCTAGACTGATAAACTATTCTTGAACCGCATTAAATAAATCAAGAAATTAAGGAATAGTTTGCACCTTGCCAGAACTACCAGAAGTAGAAACAGTCCGACGAGGATTAAATCAGTTAACTGTTAAACAACCAATCCAGGGTGGAGAAATTCTATTAGCCAGGACGTTAGCTTATCCTGCTGATATCGAACAATTTTGGCAAGGTATTACAGGAATTGCGATCGCTAATTGGCAAAGAAGGGGTAAGTATCTCCTCGCTCAATTAGAGACAAACTCTGCACAACCTGCTGGGTGGTTAGGGATACATCTCCGTATGACGGGGCAATTATTATGGGTGCAGCAAGATTCTCCTCTACAGAAACATACTCGTATACGTCTCTTGTTTGCCAATAATCAGGAATTACGATTTGTAGATACCCGTACCTTTGGTAAATTTTGGTATGTACCGCCTCAAACAGAACTCAAATCAATTATTCTAGGATTACAGAAATTAGGGCCAGAACCTTTTGCTGCAGATTTTTCTTTAGAGTATTTCGGTCAAAAAATAAATAATCGTCGTCGGCAGATTAAAACCCTGCTACTAGATCAAAGTATTGTGGCGGGTATTGGTAATATTTATGCCGATGAAGCATTATTTAAAAGTGGGATTAAACCTGATACAGTGGCGGCTAATTTAACAGCCAGACAAATAAAGCGGTTGCACTACTCAATTATTGATGTTCTGCAAACTGCCATTGACAAAGGTGGTACTACGTTTAGCGATTTTTTAAACTTGTTGGGAGTTAGTGGAAACTATGGTGATACGGCTTTAGTTTATGGCAGAAAAGGAGAACCTTGTCGCATCTGTGATACTCCTATCGAGAAAATTAAACTAGGAGGGCGATCGTCTCATTTTTGTCCCAATTGCCAAGATTAAAAGTTCTGAAATCTAAAACTATTTAATTTGTATTTGACGATTAATTTTTATTTTTTAATTGTCAAGTTTTTAGAAAATAAAACAAATAAAACTGATAAAGCAAGAAATTATTTATATCAGCTATATTCTGTTTTTTTATTTTCAAATTAAGCTTATATTCCAACAGCAAAAGCTGATACTAATACTTCTCGGATAAGCATTTTTATTAATTGGTTGATGCGCGAGTCCAAGATAAACGGTAAACGGTAAACGGTCTACTAAACGCTGCTAATTATTCCTTTTTCCTTGTCCCTTTATCCCTCTACCTAACCTTATAGATTAATTAGCAGAGTGTTAAACGAGAGTTATTAAAGCAGATACAACTCTTATTTATACAACTAAAGTTCTATTTTTTAAGCAGCAAATTCACATTGATAAACGCTCATAATACAAAAAACTGTGATCTTTCTCACCAATATTAAGTTAATTTATTCACCCTAACTTCTTATTAAGAAGAGATAAAGTTAATTCATTAGTAAGTAAAGAAACGATAAAGTTTTTGATTTTCTTTAAAATCATTGCCTCAAATAACACTTTTTAAACAATTACTTAATTTAATTAAAACACACAAATCTTCTACAATATTTATGAATACGATGTTAGTTAATAAAGAAACTTTTAATTTAAAATCTACAATTACTGACGATTGGGGTGGTAGTCACAGATTAGTCCTAGATCTTGAAGCATTAGCCACAGCTGAAGATTGGAAACTGGGAATCTCGCTTCCTGATGGTTATAGAATAGATCAGATTTATGGTGCTGAATTAACTCAAGAAGGAAATAACAATTACATTTCAGGAAAAAGTTGGAATAAGTCTTTAAATCAAGGTGGAAAAACTGAGATTGTATTGATTGTTGATGAGGGCGATCGTCGTGCTTCTGATCCCATAAAACCAGAATTTCTTTTTGCTGATTCTGTTAGTAATTCTGTTGGGAACAGTTCCAATGAATCCAGTTCTATTTTTGATATCAATGCAGTTATTCCCCAAGATTGGAATGGAGGATACAAACTAGAAGTAAATTTGACAGCAGAATCTGATGCCCAGGATTGGAAACTAGATTTCAATTTCCCCTACACAATCAGAGAAACCTATGGTGTAGATATCACCGATAACGGCAATGGCAGCTACACCATCAGCGGTCAAAACGACCAAGTCAATCTTCAATCAGGACAATCCATTAAACCCGTCTTCATTATTGATGACAATGGACAAGAAGCCATAGTACCTGAATTCATGAACTCAGGTTCTGTAACTCCAACAGAACCAGCAACTCCAGCAGAACCAACAACTCCAACAGAACCAGCAACTCCAGCAGAACCAACAACTCCAGCAGAACCAGCCAACAAGCTAATGGCTGAGGCATCTGTAGTTCAAGATTGGAATGGCGGATACAAACTAGAAGTAGACTTAACAGCAGAATCCAATGCCCAAGATTGGAAACTAGATTTCAACTTACCCTACACAATTAGAGAAACATACGGCGTAGATATTACCGATAACGGCGACGGTAGCTACAGCATTAACGGTCAAAACGACCAAAAAAGTCTACAGCAGGGACAATCCGTCAAAGCAGTCTTCATTGTTGACGACAATGGGAAAGAAGCTTTAGTTCCTCAATTCGATGGTGCTGTAGTCGGTTCAGAACCTATATCAGAACCAGTCACCCCAGAAGAACCCGCAAATACACCAGATCCAGTCGAAATTCCCGATAGTCAAGGAGAATCCGTCGGACAACAAGGCAAATTCTCCTA
>JASJDX010000321.1 GCA_030064975.1 Pleurocapsa sp. MO_192.B19 | reverse complement strand
TTCCGCCCCAAAAGGTTTCAGCACTCATGCCCATAACAAGATAGTCAACTTCAGCGGTTTTAACGCGATCGATTGCTCTAAGAATTTCATCCCGAATTTGATCTAAAAGACGGAGCATAGCATCATCGCTACTAAGATCCTGATCTCGGATATGTATTCTCGCAGTATGGCTAGTCACACCAGGAACTTCCATGCGGTGAAAATCAGATTGTACGATAGTATTGGTGCTAGGTGCAAGCACACCAAATTTCTTGCGCCATCCAAGAACGTCTTTACTCATAACCTCTGACTATTTTCAGAATAGGAGTGTGGGGGAATTATAGTTACTAAAAATATAGTCAAATATAACATTGACCAATTTTAGCTCTACCAGGAGTAATCCTGATGGGGCGAACTACGACGCCCTCTATCCCTCCGTCGAAGACTGTTGGGATTACTTTTCTCATAATGTTATAGCTTCCGTTAACATCAGCATTGATTCTAACTTTCTGACCTTTAATTTTGTACATTCCTCTGGTTTCCCGATAGCCACTAAACTTAAAATCCCCCTGGGGGGATTCACCATAAGTAGGAATGTAATCTAAAGACAAAAAGCTAGCTTTTGAGGTGTAACTTTCCTCGGAACAAATAACCTTTATTCCTTTCATTGCTCCTTTGTAAATCAACATTTCTACGAAACAACCATGAGGGATTGAGACAAAAGATTGATTGTTCTTTTTGCCATTATTAATTTCTTGTTTCCACAACGGATTTTGACCAATAATTAACTGACTAATACCACGAGAATCTAAATAATCAATTATCCATCTTGATACTTGATGGAGATAACTGTTTACTCTATTATTTCGCTTGGCTGTTAGCTTTTTAATTCTCTTTGATGTTTGTTGTTTATCTCGTAACTGTGACTGAAGGAAAGCTTTGGTTTTATTATAGAACTGGTTTAAACTTTTTAACGGTCGTCCGTTAACCAGAATCGGCATAAAACCTTTTTGGTTTGATGTTAACGTCGCTAAATTGTCTACTCCAATATCTATCGCTGCTACTAGTTCAGGGTTTGTTACTGTCTGGTGTTCAGCTTGCTCATAAACTATCTCAATTACATATTGCCCTACTTTGGGAATAATCCGAGCTTGAGCTATGTTTTGGGCAAAAGTAGGCACAGCAATATCTGTACCAGATAATTTAACTATTCCCTTGGATAAGCCAGGTTTACTAATAGCTTGAATTGTGTAAATCAGTAAGTTACGTCCTTGAGTTTTGTGTTTGTATTTAGGTAGTTTTGGTCTACCAGTAAATTTATTGGCATTTTCTTTATAAGCTTTATTCGCTTCAAAAAAAGACTTCCAGTTTTGAGCCAAAACTCTTAGTACTTGCTGAGAAACTTTTCTCGGTAAGGCTTGGTAGTCTGGCTTATCTTTTACTAGATGATAAACCTGATTAAACCCTAGATAAACATTGTCAAAGATGAAGGATTGACGAACTAAATAGTTGGCATAGTTGTAAAGATTTTTAGACAGAAAACACAAGTTGTCGATCTGTTTCCAGAACGGACTATTTTCTTTAACTATATGTCTTTCAACTTGCCTCATTTTTGGCTATTTAATTGATACTATCATTATCTCATAGAATGAGATTTAGTCATTGAGATATTTGATGTTATTTAACCATATTTGACTATATTTTCATTGAATGTTTATCATACTTCGACCTAGCGTGATCTGCAAATCACTGAATCTCATTTTTACTTCCTCTCCCTGAGAATAATTTTGTATTTGCTGATAGTGAATTCTCCTTAGTAAGCTGAGCCACATTTAACTTGCATAATTTCAGCTCTGAAACCCTTGAGGGGCTTGAGTTGACTATAAAAAATCAATGTTGATTAGCTTATTTGTTGACCAGGGTAAGGCATTTTATTATCGTAGGGGCAGGTAACTTGAAGGAATGCTTATGAATAGAAGGAGTTTGCGTGCGCTATTGTCTGAGTCCTCGATTGTGGCACCGGGAGCCTATGATGCTGTCTCAGCAAAGATTATCGAATCTCTTGATTTTCCAGCGATTTACCTTACAGGTTACGGAGCGTCTGCCAGTCGCCTTGGGTTACCTGATTACGGCTTTATTACCCAGACTGAAATGGTAGCGCAGGTTTCAGGAATCCGTAAGGCAGTCAATATCCCTCTGATAGCAGATGCGGATACTGGCTATGGTGGAATTATCAATATTGTACGTACAGTCCATGAATTTGAAGATGCTCAAGCTAGTGCAATTCAGCTAGAGGATCAAGTTCAAGAGAACAAAAGATGTGGCCATATGCAGGGGAAACAAGTAGTTGAGCGCCAGGAATTTATTACTAAGATTACTGCTGCTGTGGAAGCTAGGCGCGATCCTGAGTTGATGATCTTTGCCCGTACTGATGCTCGATCCGTTCATGGGATAGATGAAGCCCTGGCTCGTGGTCATGAATGTCTCAAAGTTGGAGCCGATGGACTTTTTTTTGATGCGCTGGAATCGGTCGAGGAGCTGGAACAGGTCGCAACAGAATTTTCTGGAGCTTGTCTGATTGCCAACATGGTAGAGTTTGGACGTACTCCGCTGCTTTCTGTTGATGAGCTGAAGCACATGGGTTATTCTGTGATAATTTATCCAGTTACAGGACTTTTTTCGGCTACATATGCTATGACGACTGCATTGCAACATCTTAAAGATACAGGAGAAACTAGTTCTTTGATGCCTCAGATGACGACTTTCGAGCAGTTTGCGGAGTTCATGGGGCTTGGAGTTTGGAAGGATATTGAAGCACGATATCAAAATCCTCGAAATTATTTGTAGTGGATGATATTATTCACACAAAATTTAATTTTAGGGCTCGATCGCTTGATGGTTTATTTATTGTTGATTCCCAAAATAATGAATATTGGATATGGTTAGCAATTGATCGAGCTACTAGAGAAATTGTTGGCTATTTTATTGGCGATCGCTTCAAAGTTTTCTAGTCTAATTGAAGACTGGTTAGATTTACGATACATTTGTTCTTGCTAGTTAAGTGCAAGGGCGTTTTACCAATTTTAGGGCTTTTCCGTCCCTTGATAGCAGTTTTCAATTGAATGGAACATACAATCCTTTGTAGGAAAACTAAGTTTACTAATGAAGACTGATACACTCATATGAAAACCGCTATGAACCTAACTTTTTGCGCCCCTTAATCTGCCTGTAATCTTTTTTCTTTCAACGTTTCAACTTTTCTGGCCAACCCTAGTTAGAATTGTGGCAAAGTGATCGTGAGGTTTGAATAATGATCAAAAATGGAATTGCTCGAATTCTGATCGGTGTGAGGGATTTAAGTGAATCTGTAAAATTCTATCGAGATATTCTCCAAATGTCTGTAGTCGAGGAATATGCGATCGACTCTAATACAATTGAGCAGCTATGGAACTTATCCCCAGAAACAACTGGTCAAGCAGTTTGTCTGAAAAATGACGAACAGACAACCTTACTAGAACTGATTGAATTTAAACCCCATGCCCAGAAATTTATTCGTACTGGTGGCAATACAACGGACTACGGTTTATTTACGATCGCCTTTCGAGCTAAAAATGTTGATGCTACCTACGAAAACCTGAAACTAAAAGGTTATCAATTTATCTGTCCTCCCATAACCTATATACCCAGTTGGGTTCCCGTTACCGTCAAAGAGACAATTATGGTAGCTCCTAACGAAACTGCTATTGCTTTAATCGAACGGGTAAGCGAACCAATCCCAGAAATTAAAGGTGATTTTGGCATTATGCTAGATACCTCTCAAGTAGTAGCAGATATAGAAGAAGTGACCAAGTTTTATGTGGATATTCTGGGACTAAATAAAGTCTTGGACCAGGTATTACCAACGGGAATGATTGACAATATTCTCAATTTACCAACTGGCACTGAATCAAGAATGGCATTTATAACCCAGCCTGAAACCAAGACTCCTGCGTTGGAATTTATTCAATGTTCAGTTAAGGGGAAATATCTGTCTGATGTCGCCAAACCTCCCTATCTTGGCTTATTTGCGCTCGCCTTTGCTGTAGATGACTTAACAGCTTTAATTCAAAAATTACGAGACAATCAGATCCAGATATTAGCAGAACCAGTAGAAGTCGCTATTTCCGAGGGCGAACGGGCTAGGGCGATCGTAGTTGAAGCTCCTAATGGAGTTAATGTACAGTTATTTGAAAGTTCAATTAAATTTTAATATCAATTAAAAACTTGAATTCTTCAGTTGGCACTTGTGGTCGTTTCTTGAGCATTTATTTTTATTTGATCTTCTGTAAAAGTAGCTCCAAACCTCATTAGTAGTTTATTCATAGGATAGGTTGCAAGATTGTTTATATCTTGTCCATCTTTATGACATTTGTTTAAATTTTTTATAGATTCCTGGTTTAACATATACCCATTACTATGTTTTTTCCATGACCATCCTGTACCAATAGCTAAAATATTTCCTCCTTTGGAAACAAACTTTTTAATAGCATTTATTTCAGCATCTTTTAGATTGCCCCAGGCATTTGCAATTATGAGAATATTGCCTTGTTTAAGTTTCTTTTTATCAATATCTTGAGAAATTTCTTTGATTCTATAGTCCCATTTTTTTAGTTTTTTTATGGGAACTTTTTTACCGTCCCAGCCGCCTGATACCGTCACGTGTTCGCAATGTCCTGTTGAAATTAAAATTTCTTTCTCACCATCAATTCCATTAAGAAAGTTCAGCAGTATTAACAAAAATCCATTTCGATCTGCTTCTTTCTGGGTTAAAATCCCCTCATGTCCAATTGCTAATACCTTTCCGCGTTTATACTTGCGAAACATTGCATATACTTCCTCCTCTTCTTTCTCTTTTTTCACAAGAGTATCCCAATCAATTTTAGGTGCTTTTTTTTCTATCTTTCCAGGTTTGTCAGGTTGGTTTTTAGTAAAATTCAGCACATTTTCAAGGGGAAATTCTTGTAACACTTTAGTAGAGTCTTCTTGGAATTTATCGGATGCTAATATAATTTTTTGTCGTAAAAATAAAGCAACGCTACTCAGCCCAATCAAGATAAAAATTAGAACTATAGAGCTAATTGAAAGACGTTTATTATGTCGCTTTTTTTGTAGACTATTCTTAACAAACTCAGCTTCTATCTGGTTAAACCAATATTTACTAGTTTCAAGTTTTTCTTTTAAGACATTGAGATAAGGATTACCATGCCATAAATAATCCACTGGTTTCATCTTAGAAGGTTTTTCTGCATCTTCTAAGTTTTTCCATTCTTTTGCCGCAGTTGTTAGTCGCCGTTGTAAGAGTAAACTTTCTTCCTCCTGCTGTTTCCAGACCAGCAGTTTTGACCATCCCCTAACTAAAGCATCGTGAGCTGGTTCTACATAGGAATTTCCCTCAGTATCTTGTCCTTCTACTAGTAAACGTGCAGCGGAGAAATACCGAATCATCTTTTGAACCCGCTCATTTTCTGGTTCTGGGTATTTTAATTCCGATAACGGTACTCGGCGACGGGCCAATTCTCCTCCACCTACAGCAATCATGCGTAACATCACATTACGGATAGTTTGAGCTTGGACTGAATCTTGTTGGACTAACTTTTCGTATTCGTTGTTGGCTCTTTGAGTCAAACTAAATGCTACTCCTCCTATATCTTTATAGTCTTCTTGGGTAATTGCCCGTTTATCTCTAATTCCCCTACGGAATTTCTGCAAATAAGTAATGTATAGCTCGCTTAAAGCAAAAGAAAGTAAAGGCAAAGCTCCTGGCATCTGGGCTACTTCGTCAATTAATCGCTCTACCAAAGAGTTTGGTTCAAAATACATTACCCTTGCTGCTGCTGGTTTTTCAATTGCTTCTCTCAATTCCTCTCTGGTCATGGTTGGCACTATAAACCTAGCTTTTTGCCAAGATGATTTTAAGGCTAGGTTACGAAATTGGGGTTCAAAATCACTGCGGAGAGTTAAGACAATGTGTAACCGTTGAGGATATTTGCTCAACCATTCAGCCAATAGTTCGAGAAAATCATCTCTTACTGTCCGATCTCGACACAGAGTAATTAATTCTTCAGTCTGATCGATTACTAGTAGAAATTTGGCTTGGGAATTAACAGTAAGTAAATATTTTATTTTTCTTGACAAAATAATTCTTTTTTTTCTGTCAACTAGATTAAGAATTGAAGACCCAGATGAACCGTTTTCTGATAATGTCTTGTTTAATTCTTTGAAGGGAAAATCTCCTGGACGCATCGGCGGCAAAACTTGCCAATGGTGTTTGTCTTTGGCTAACTGCTGTAAATAGGGAATTAATCCTGCCTTGACCAAGCTGGATTTTCCCGTTCCCGAAGCACCTAAAACTATGGTTAACTGTCGCTGCTGGCAAAATTGATACAATTTTTCAGTTAGGGCTTGTCTGCCAAAGAATAGATTGCTGTGTTCCTGCTCAAAAGACTCTAAACCACGATAAGGATTTTGGCTTTCATCTAGAGGAGGTGCGTCAGGTAAATTAAGTTCGTGTCCAGGAGTATGAAAAATGTATTCGCCGCGATCGTGTTTATTGAGAGGATATAAACCAGGGGTTTGTCTTTTTCCGTTTTCATCGGTGGCTATTTCTACACGATCGCGCAAATATAAGTATAGTTCCGTGGCAGTAATGACTCCATCCCTGGAAGATTTTCCATCTTTTCCTGGAAAACTAGAATCTGCATCACCTTCTAAAGCCTCAATTAAAGCCGCAGCAAAAGGAGAATGATGACTGTCGGTTTCACCACGATCGTCCTTTAAAGCCAGGCTATCAGATGCTGTTTGATCGTGAGCCGCAGAAGTAATTACTTGCCATGCAGGAGCTTCAATAAAGCGATCGTAATGTTCTCGGTGAATAACTTCAGGTGCAATGAGCAAATCTCTGGTACTTGACCAACGAAAAGCCCCTGCAAAACAGCAATCAAGGATTGCCAGAAAATGATGACAAGGCAATTTATTCAAAGCCTTTTGCAGTCGTGCCATTGGTAAATAGGTACTGGTGTCTCCCAGTCGGGCATCTTGAGGAATTAAAAACCCTTCGGGTCCATCATCACCATTAAGAGCAATACCGTGTCCTGCAAAATAGAAAATCAGGCGATCGCTTTCTTGAATTTTGTTTGGTAAAGATTCTTCTAACAAGCGTAAAAAACTGACCAAAGTTGCGTTTTCGTCCAACAATCCCCAAATTTTGTAACCATGTTGTTTTCCTAGAATCTTGGCGATCTTTTTCGCATCGTTAACCGCCGTTCTGAGAGCTGGAATACCATGTTGATAGTTATCGATACCAATAATTATGGCTAGGTTACGTTTGAATTTAGAAGACATAATCACAGTTTTGCTATGGGACGTTAAAAAATAAACGCAAAAACAACTCAAACAACCTTTTATTTTGAGCTGTCTATTGTAGTATTTTATAAACATCCATGACTATCAGATTAAATAGTCTACAAATGTTTATCTAGCAATACGGATTTACCTTAGGACACTTATTATTTATTACTCATCACTTATTACTCATTACTTACGAGCAGTTAAATAAAATTGTTCTAATACAACTTGGTACGACTATACATTGGCGTTCCCACAGTAAAAAGTGACAGTTAAGCGATCGCAGTTCAGAGTGGAGTAATTTTGAATACACTAGTATTGCGATCGCCTTATTTTCAAATCTACTCAGTTTCTTCTATCGGAAAGCTTTCCCCTTGCAAATACGCTTCAAAGTGCTTTTTAAAGTACAAAATACTGGTCATATTAGGCTCATCACATTCATCTGGAGTAAATTCATAGATGGGCAATTTTTCCCTCACAAGCTTAACTAACTTGGGATCTAGCTCCTCAAAAGAATCAACTCTAGCGATGGTGGTTTCATACCTCAACCGAGCGGGATGACCATAACCCAACTTCATCCAAGGCATCCAGGGGCAATCCCTCGCCCAGGTAGCGGGTGGTGCGCCTTTGAATCCTGGTCGAGAATAACTAGAGGTGAAATACTCAACCCCTTTAAATGTTTCACCAGGGCAATAGTCTTTGTATTTACTATCCTTAGCTAAGGGATGGGGATATTCTAAAGGAATTTCATTGACTTTGGTGACGCAACCTTGTCCTTGAGGAATAATAATTTTTCTTTCTCGTAATGAACCTTGCACCATTCTGTTAGCGATATGCACCACGGGAAACTCTGGACTATCTTCTCTTGGCTTCCAATAGTGCAAGATTTCCTGAGTCTCAGGATCGCAAAATAACCC
>JASJDX010000320.1 GCA_030064975.1 Pleurocapsa sp. MO_192.B19 | reverse complement strand
GGTTGTAACCTACTCGTTGAGGGGGACAAATCGCCCTTTATTAATATTTTTGTACTAAAAAAGAGGCAAAATACTGGGGCGATTTGTCCAAGCCTGTCCAGTTTTGTCACGATTTTTGCTAGGGGTTTGACAACTTCTGAGTCTCCGACTCTATGGGTATATATTGCTTATCCGTCTGGGAAATGGGAAGAAGCAACACCCCTAACGGCAGAATTATCGGTAGAAGAGCGCAAAACCGATACTAAACTAGAACCTAAAAGTTATTCTATTGAACTACCTAAATCTTCAGGTATTTTTAGTATTAACCTACCCCATTCTTTAGAGTTAAATAAATGGTATCGTTGGTATTTAGCGATCGCCTGTCAAACAGAAAATATCTCAATTGATAACGCTTTGCAAATTGAAGGAGTCTTACAACGCAAAAAACTAAATAACCCAAACCATCTGAAAGAATCTTCAACTCCATCGGCGTTAATTAGTTTATATACCGAAAATCATCTCTGGTACGATACTTTCCATCAAGCCGTTTTGCTGCACTGTAACGAGCGATCGGATAATCAATTAAAAAACTACTGGCAAACTTTATTAAAAAGCGATGCAGTTAAACTAGATAAGATCGGCGATCGCCCTATTATTTGTCCCAATTAGGGCTTGCTGAAAAAGTCATAATTCTTGGTTTCGATAAGTGTTGGTCAACGACTCTATTCTCTTACTCGTGAGGCTTTACACAATTTACTTCAACTGAGTCAAAGCTTATTGCTGCGAGGGAAATCTATCGAACAAGTTTTGGAGGTAATGATGCCTTCATAGTATTCTTGATCTCTATTCAATCTCTTCTAGTTCAGAAACCTGCCAAGTCGTGTACTCTATACTATGCAATACTTTCATGGTGATCAGAAATCGGCAAGACTCTACCTGCATTCTATGGCACTGAGCTGGAATTTCCAGACCATAGGCGCTAGAGAACTCGTTCAGAATGCTCTACACTGATATCGCCGTTTACCGAGCTCAATGGCTTTCGTTATCATGACAACTGGCTGCACAAGAAAGCTGATTGCCAGTTCGATGAATGGTCGAAGACCCCTTCAAAATAACTGACCACAAAATCCGTTAGAACCAGTCCCAGAATACAGGTTGTTATCTGGAGGGATTATTAATTCCCATTATGTATGCGCACTGCCACTTGCTCCCAATTGGCGTTAAAAGCAAGATATTCAGCCACTTTATTCTGACATTCCAAGAACTCCTGAAAGGCCTTGAATTCATGATGTTGGAAACTAGGATAGTTGTATAGCTCGTCAAACAGTATGATTGTTCCTTCGACAATGTTGTTGCTCAATTCTGAAAATATTGTTTTAGTCGAAGAGTAGATATCACAGTCAATGTGTAAAAAGGATATTGGCTTTGTCCCTAGTATTTGCTCTTGAAAGTTGGGCAAAGTGTCTTGAAATAACCCAGCAATCAGACGTACGTTATGTAACACTGGTGGACGTAGAGTAGGATCTTTGAACGCAAACACTCCTTGGGGGAAGCCAAAGTCTGTGCGTCCGTGCCACGGTTCGGGGAGTCCACAAAATGAGTCAAATCCATAAATAACCTTTCTCGGATTTAAGGCAGCAATAAAATTAATTGTGCGTCCGGTACAAACACCCATTTCGAGAATAAAACCGTCAAAGGTTATTTGCTCACAGGCATATTTCATGACTTCGGCATCGATATCGAAGCGTTTGGCATTTGAAAGATACTGCTCAACAAAAGCGCGGGCTTCTGGATTTTGCTGATAGTCCTTGTCGGTACTTACGAAATTGATGACCTGATGCCCTGGGGGACGTGTATCCGCGGCAATGGTATCAATGACAATGAGTTCGGACCAATCAAAATTCTGTTTTTTCAGTAGATCTGACATCTTGAATCTCCCAACATTATTTATAACTTTTTTATTTATTGGTATAAGAGACTGTTTGTTAAATAAAAATAAAGAAGAAAGTCGCTCGTACTGTTAATGGTTTTTAAGATCAATCATTTGTATTAGTATTATGCGGTTAGCCAAAAGGAAGTAAAAGGGGAAAAATTCAGGTATTTTTTCAGGTGTTTTTAAATTTAATATTTTATTTACAAACAGTCTCTTACAGTTGTGATTATAGCTCTTGTAAGAAAATGATTTTTTATTGAATTAAATGTTAAGTAAAAAAGCGATCGCCTTGCTATTTTCTCTAATCTGCGATCGCGCTCAGATTATTTTTGCATGGTTTCAAACCGCGATCGCACTTCGCCTAAGCCAGTAATGCACCAAAGATCGAAGTAAAAGGTGGTGCGTTCCCAAATATATATAGTGCGATCGCCACTATTGTAGGGTGCGTTAATGAAATGTAACGCACTACCGAATCCCTAATATTCGGTGCGTTACGCTGTCGCTAATACACACCTACCTACCTATTTATTCACCGGTCGCTCATTTTAAAACAGCCTTCAGAATAAATCGGATAGAGTGCGATCGCATTGACTCGTAGATTAGGTTGAGCAAATCAATACTTGTGAGAAAACTGGAACGAGCGAAACCCAACAGATCAAACCTTAATTAAATAAGCTCGGCGATCGCCCTATTATTTGTCCCAATTAAAACGATAGGGCGATCGCTTTATCATTTCCACAACGATCTGCACTTGGCAATTTAGTAATCCTCGAACAATATTTATTTTTGTAAAAACTGCGAAATTATCTGATTTTCTCGGGATAAATTTATATAGTCGAGATTATCCTGCTGATAGTGTATAAAAGAGAAAGTATCCTAAGTAATCCTCTTATTTTGGTTCATGGTTTTTATTCGGATAGTTCGGATTTAAAAAAGATTGGCGATCGCTTGAAAAAAAGAGGAAAATCGATATATTTAATCGACCTTAATCCTAATGATGCCAGCATTCCCATTGAAGATTATGCTCGACAACTAAGTCAGTTTATCAACAATAATTTTGCTCCCCGACAGTCATTAGACTTGATTGGTTTTAGTATGGGAGGTTTAGTCTGTCGTTATTATTTGCAAAGATTAGGAGGACTCAAGCGAGTACAAAATTTTGTCACAGTTGCCTGTCCCAATCAAGGTACTTTAACCGCTCATCTGACCTGGAACTATGGCTGTCGTCAAATGCTCCCAGAAAGCTATTTTTTACAAGACCTTAATTCTGACGAATATACCCTCAATCGAATTAACTGCACTGCGATTTGGAATCCATTAGATTTTATAATTTTTCCTCCACAAAATTCTAAATTATCTACAGGTTCTAATGTAATGATTCCCTGCATTCATCATGCTTCAGTGACAGAAGATGAAAGAGTTTTTGGGGCTATTGCTAAGGTTCTGCAAAAACCATGAAACAACAGCAAACTTCAGCCTTGATTTTTGTCTTAATTACTTTGTTTCTAGAAGTCATGGGCATTGCTTTAAGCAATCCAATTTTACCCAAACTAATCGATCGCTTTGTTGGCGATCTTGCTACCAGTGCTAGTTATTTTGGTATTGCTACAACTATTTACGCGATCGCAATCTTTATTTGCTCTCCTCTTCAAGGTGCATTATCAGATAGATGGGGGCGTAAACCCTTACTGATTTTCTCTCTCTTGGGTTCAACTCTTAGTTACTTTCTCTACGCTTTAGCTCCTAATTTGCCTACAATTTTTCTCGCCTCAGTAGTAGATGGAATTACTGGTGCTAGCGTGGCAGTGGTATTTGCCTATATTGCTGATATTAGTTCTTCAGCAACTCGCTCACAAAATTTTGGTTTAGTAGGAGCAACTTTTGGTTTGGGATGGATTATCGGTCCTGCTGTAGGTGGCTGGTTAGCAAGAGGAGGATTGCGTCTTCCTTTTATGGTGGCAGCGTTATTAACTTTGCTCAATCTCTGCTATGGGATTATTTTTGTTAAAGAATCTCATCAAGTAACTAATCGTCGCCCATTTTCTTGGGCTAAGGTAAATCCCTTTGCTTCTTTTCAGTTGCTTGCTAAAAATAGTAAAATTCTCAGCCTGGCGATCGTTATCTTTTGCAATGACTTAGCCGTGCAATGTTTCATTAGTACCTGGGTTATTTATACTGCTTACAAGTTTAATTGGACAACAGTAGAACTAGGCTTATCCTTGGCTTTGTTGGGAGTGATGACGGCGGTAATTATGGCGATCGCCTTAAAACCAATTCTGACTCGATTTGGGGAATTAAAAACGATTCAACTAGGTCTTAGTTTGAGTTTAGTTGGTTATCTTCTCTATGCCCAAGCACAACCAAACTGGACGATTTATGGGATTATCATGCTGAATAGTTTGAATTTTGTGGTTAAACCCACCGCTCAAGGGTTACTTTCCAATCAACTTAGTGCCAAACAACAAGGAATTTTAAGTGGTGTTTTAGCTTCTCAAGGGGCATTGACTACTATTATCGGTCCTTTTGTCGCTACCAATTTGTTTGCTTATCTGATTTCTTCTCATGCCCCTTTCCATTTGCCTGGCATTCCTTTTATTTTAGGCGCATTATTATTTGCGATCGCATTATGGTTTTCGCTTAATTTAAACTTTTTTTCCGAATGGCTTAAAAGGTAGGTCTTTGTTTTACAGCCAGTTGCCAACTATGATAAAAGGCGACCAATAATAAGGTCTTCTCAAATCTGGATCGTTTAAAAAATAGAGTTGGGTCTGTTGCAAAGCTTGAGCTATAGTTGCTCCATCTCTTAAGTTCTCATAAAACTTAGTCATAAATTCCGCAGTAGCGCGATCGTTAACTTTCCACAAACTAGCTAAGGTAGTACGTACTCGCGCCTGGGCTGCTACCCCCGCCAATCCCAATGCTGCCCTGCGATTGCCTTGTGCCGTTTCACAAGCACTGAGAATTAGTAACTCGATCGCTTGAGAACTATTGGGGTTATTCACTTGAAGCAAGCGATCGAAATCTCTGACTTTGACTCGCTCTCTCCAGACAAGAAGGTAAGTTTCATTAGGATCGGAATTAAACTCGCCGTGAGTGGCAATATGGACAATCGGAAAATCAGCAGAATCAATTTGTTGTTCTAGTTTTTCCTCAGTAAAGGTTTGATTCAATAGTGGTTCGGTAGTGGTATTAGTTAATTGCTGAATGTCTTTTAGTTCGCTGGATACATAGGGTAGGGCAGCAAATTCTATACCATCAACTGTTTGCTCTTTGCTGACTCCTGCGGTCAAGACTTTCATTTGTTGCTGTCGGGGTCGAGGATCGAAAAGCTGTCTGTTGGGAATTATAGCTAGGGCATAGTCTTCGATTAGATATTTTCCTCGGTTGTAGAGTACGGAAATGGGAATGTCTCGCAAAGTATCATCCAAAACAAAAACTAGGGTGTTTACTCGACCGCTCTGTCTTAATTTTTCTAGATCTGGTTCGATGGGTTGAATAATCCATTGATAGACTTTTTGGGCTTCTTGTTTGACTTCTTCAGTGAAACGAGATTGCCTTAAATAGCTTTGCAGTTTGGCAACTGTCTGTTCGACTTCTGTAGATTGAATGGATACGGCTCGATGAGCGAAGGGTTGTTGGGGTAATTTGAAAATGATTTCTAAACGATCTGCAAGAATTAAGGGATAGATAAATGCTGCTTGGGGATCTATTTCTCCCACTGCTGTTTCTAATTGCAATTGGGGAGCTAGAGAGCATTGCAAGAAATTTTCTAATTCCGAAAGGCGCAGAAAGTCAATTACTTTTAACGCTTGGGTTGGGAAATTTTCGGTATTTGTCGGGGAATTATCTTCTGTAGTCAGAAGTAGGTCGATTAACTGACGGTATAGAGGTTCGATACTATCGCGAAAAGAAAATTGTACGTCAGAATTGAGATTAATTAAATCGCTACGGACAGATTCTAAGGTTTTGCTTGCTTCTTGGTAATAAGCAATCGCCCGATCTCGTTTCTCTTGAGTAGCCCACAATCTCCCTAGCTGCCATTGCCATTGATAGGCGATCTGGGGTGTTACATCTGGTTGAGCGAGTAATAAAGCAGTAGACGTTAATTCGATCGCCTCTTTACGGCAATCTTGGGCTATTTGACATACTTGAGATGGTTTTGGTTTTAGTTGTTTTCGATCTCTGCGATCGAGCCACCAAGCACGATATTCGTACAGTCCTCCTAAATTACCAAGAGCATAAGATTCTAAAGATGTATTCGAGATCGACTGGGCATTTTGTCGAGCTTGAAGCAAAATTTGCTCGATCTTTTCCCAATTGGGAGAGCTATTTTGGAGTCCCGCCAGACAAGCTTGACTTTTGGCAAAGTCAATCTGAGCGTAAATAGTTGTTTTGTCGATCGCTAAGTTGCTCGGGTCGATCTCAGATAGTAAGTTGTTGACTGAGGTTAACTGTTGAAGATCGGTAGAGGTATTTTCTAGAACTAAATCTATAAGATTTAGTCGAGCGGAGATTCTAGTATTTCCCGAAGCGGATAGGGCGATCGCTCGGTAGTACTGTTGTTGGGCTTGCTGATAGAAATCTTGTGCTTCTGGAGGCAGATTTTTAGAATGGGGTTCGATCGCTTCACAACGCCAAGGGAGATAATCGTATTTAGGGGAAGCTTGGCGATCGCGAATAATATTGCCTCTAGCTCTTAAGGTGTTACCCAGGCTTATTCTAGTAGCTGCTGGCTCTATATCGTAGGAGCTTTGAGCTATGGTTTGTAAGACTAATTCTGACTCTTCTAACTTACCTAGCAAGCGCAAGATATTACCAAGGCTACGCCAGCCATTTACTTGTAGTGGTGAGACAAGCTTAATTTTGTTTCCTATAGTCCCGATTGTTAAATCTGCACAACTATTGCTATCTAATGCTAAAGCTGACTGTAAGGTAACACAAGCGCGATCGTAGAGTCCCAATTGCTGTAGGGCTTCGGCTTGATAAACTCGATTGCGAATTCTGACTGGCTCATCATTTAATTGCTCGGAGATCTCAGTAGCTTTTTGCCAGCTTTCTAGAGCTAATTCTGCTTTTCCCAAACTCAACTGTAAGCGACCTAAATTAGTCAAAGTTATTGCTAGGTTTTGCCAGTCTTGATGATTCTCAAAGAATGTAACCGCTTCTTGGAGATAGTTAACTGCCGAAACAAACTCCCCCGCACGATACTCAGCTTCTGCCCGTTGTACTAGCTGTCTAGCATTGTTTGTAGATACTTGAGATCGGACTGGTGTTACTCCTGAAATTAACAAGATACTCAACAAGAATAAAACAAAATATCTTTGGCAGTTTCTTCCAAGATAAAAACCAAAACTTTTCAGAATAAAACCCACTGCATCGAAAAATGAACGCCATTTTCTTGCCATGTCCTTTCCCTCGAATCTACATCTACATCTACTAAAGGAATTCCCCAATCCAAACGAGCATTAAAATTATTGCCCTGTTGCCACTGTAAACCTAATCCCATCGAGGAAAGAGAGCGATCTTTGGGGTTGGCAATTCCCGAACTATTCCAAGTCGTGCCATAGTCAATAAAAGAAATTAGCTGCACTACTCCCGCATCCTTAAAAACTCGGAAGACGGGTAACTGCAACTCAGCCGAAAGAAGTACCCCATTGTCCGTCAAAAGTTGATTCTGACGATATCCCCGCACGCTATTTACACCTCCTAAAGAAAACTGTTCGGAAGAAAGTAACCTTTGGTCTGCGATCTGTCCATTGGTACGGACTAAAAATAAACTATCTCTGCCCAACAACAGCACGTATTGTCCCTGAAATCGCCAGGCGAAAAAACGACTGTCAGGAATTCTCTCTACTCCTGCTATTTGTTGATTGACTGTCGAGTCTAAAGCATCGAGTCCGAAGTTAAATTGCGATCGCAGGGCGAATACCGAGCGAGCATTGCGTTGGGTATATTCTTGAAAGAAGCGTAGGGCAAAAACTCGCGTTTCTCCTTGTTCGTTAGCACCAGGAGAGAGGGGAAAAGGCAGACTGGAAACGGTAGCATCACTATCCCTGAGGAAGGTAGTTAACCCTAGAGCAAAGTCATGATAGCTTTGTTGTTTAATAGTTTGGATAACTGGCTGGCGTAGAGTTAGTTCGTAGGTATCTGAGTCAGATTCAATATCGAAATCGTCAAAAGGAGACTCAATTACTCGATTTTCACTATGATTGTAACTAAAGCTAATAGAGCCGTTACGAGCATTCCAGGGAATTTGATAAGCTAAGGAATGAGAATTAAATAACATCCAAAAATAGACAGAGTAATGATAGTGTGAATTGATCTAGTGACCAAATTTTGAGAGAGATGAATCCCTATCGAGCAGAAGTAGAACAACAAATGCAACAGTTT
>JASJDX010000319.1 GCA_030064975.1 Pleurocapsa sp. MO_192.B19 | reverse complement strand
GAGAATACATTCCATCTAGATTTTTCCATTTACTGACCTTTTCTTCAGACTCATCCCACAGATTTTTGTTTCACTACCCGCTTCTCCATGCCTAATAGATCGCGATTCGTTATTCAAATCTTAACTAATTCATAAATTAAGCCTACTGTTGTCTTAATTCAAATCTTAGAAACTATTACGTTGGTGTAGTTTTGGGTATTTAGGATTGACTATTACTAAAGCAGTTAAGGTTGAAAGTTTGAATCAGAGTTTTAAAGGAAAGTTAGCCTTGAATGAGGTTAGTTTTGTAGCAAACGAAGGCGAAATGCTGGCTCTGGTAGGTGCTTCTGGCTCTGGTAAATCAACCTTGTTGCGAAATATAAACGGTTTGCATCTTGCAGACAAAGGTACAGTCAACATCTTTGGTACTCCCCTTCAAAGTCAGGGTAAATACCATTCGCGCATCCGTCGCATAAGAAGTCAAGTTGGTTTTATATTCCAGCAGTTTAATCTCGTTAGCCGTTTAAGCGTTTTGGAAAATGTTTTGATTGGAAATCTAGCTCAGATATCCCTGTCACGATCGCTTTTCCGTCAATTTTCTCAATCTGAGAAAACTAGAGCATTAGCAGCTTTAGAAAGAGTCGGTATCCTCGAACAAGCCTATCAGCGTGCTTCTACTTTATCTGGAGGACAACAGCAACGAGTCGCGATCGCCCGTTGTTTGGTTCAGGGGGCGAAAATTATTCTTGCCGATGAACCGATCGCTTCTCTAGATCCAGAGTCAGCCAGAAAGGTAATGGAATTGCTTTGCCAGCTTAATGATGAGGGCATCACGGTAATTACTTCTTTACATCAAGTGCAAATGGTACGACGCTATTTTAAACGAGCGATCGCTTTAAAAGATGGCAGAGTAATGTTTGATGGTGTAACCGAGCTGTTAGACGACCAAGAGCTAGCTAGAATCTATGGTTCGGCAGTTGAAGAGTTAGTAATTCGAGGACATGGAGACTTTGCTAAAGCTGAAGATTTATTAGTCAAGTCTAAAACAAAAACTCACTAATCAATTATTCATAATAAACATTATTCGGACAATGAAAAGACGATCTTTTATAAAAACTGCTTCTATATTTACTGGTTCTCTTGCAGCAGCCAAACTGTTGTCAAATCCAGCCCAAGCACAGGATCTCAAAGAACTTAACTTTGGAATTATTTCAACCGAATCTCAAGCCAACCAGAAGCCAATTTGGGAACCTTTTATTTCCGCCATGTCGGAAGAATTAGGAATGCCTGTCAAAGCCTTTTATGCCACTCAATATGCAGGGGTAATTGAAGCAATGCGTTTCGGACAGGTACAATTAGCCTGGTATGGCGGTAAATCATATATTGAGGCGAATGAGATTGCCGATGCGGAGGTGTTCGCTCAGACAGTTAATGATGACGGTACAAAAGGTTATTATTCTCACCTAATTATGAACAAAAACCATCCCGATTTAGCAAAGGCGAAAGAAATGGGTGGGGATAAATATGTTCTAGAAAATGCTAGCAATCTTCAGTTTGCTTTCAACGATCCCAATTCTACTTCAGGATTTCTTGTGCCTAGCTATTACGTATTCGCTCAAAACAACGTAGAACCCAAAGAAGCCTTCAAACGTCTGATTTTTGCAGGAAACCACGAAGCAACAGCTTTAGCGATCGCCAACAACCAAGTAGACGTAGCTACTAATAATAGCGAATCTCTGAGTCGTCTGGAAAAAACCAACCCTGATGCTAGAACCAATATCGAAACTATCTGGACTTCTACTCTTATTCCTAGCGATCCGATCGCCTGGCGTGCAGACTTACCCGAAGAGCTAAAAACCAAGGTCAAAGATTTCTTCTATAACTACAGCGATGAAAGCGTACTCGGTCCTTTAGAATGGCAAGGTTTTGACCCTGCAACCGACGATATGTGGAATCCTATTCGCGAGTTAAACGACTATGTAGAAGCCAATGCGTAGACTAAAACGTCGTGAGAGAAATTCTGAAGATCGTTACGACTATATTTGAGTAATGGACAATAGGCAGTCGATCATTTGACAATCAAAGTGTTGTACATTCTTGACTGCCTTTCCAATAATTATAAAGATTTAAAAAACTATGTCATCGCCAAACAGCTCGATTTCTCATTACGGAGATGCGTCTGCCGAAGTAATGCAGATGTTGGCAAAAGAAGATAAGCGTGTAACTGTTGGTAAGGTCTTATTTTTAATTGCTGCGATCGCCGTTTTAATCTTTTCCTATATTCAAAGCGAACTAGATTTTCCTGTATTGTTTCAACGAGGAGGAAATATGGTGAAATATATCCAATCTTATTTTCCTCCTGATTTTTCTTACTGGGAAACTTATTTAGAAGATACTCTGATCACTATATCTATGGGTATTTGGGGGACTTTGCTAGCTGCGATCGCCGCAATTCCTCTATCTATCTTGGCATCAGAGAATGTTTGTTCCGTGTGGATCGTTCAGCCTGTTAGAAGGCTATTGGATGCAATGCGGGCGATTAATGAAATTGTTTTTGCTTTGGTGTTTGTCGTGGCGGTTGGCTTAGGTCCTTTTGCGGGAGTTATGGCACTATTTATTCATACTGCTGGTGCTTTGGGTAAATTGTTTTCCGAAGCAGTTGAGGCGATCGAACCTGGACAAGTTGAAGGGGTAAGGGCGACGGGGGCGAGTAAGATACAGGAGGTCATCTTTGGTATTATTCCCCAAGTAATCCCTTTATGGACATCTTTTACTTTGTATCGTTTTGAATCTAATGTGCGTTCTGCTTCTGTATTGGGAATTGTTGGTGCGGGAGGAATTGGTGTATCTCTCTATCAAAGTTTTCAATCGTTTGACTATGGTAAAGTTTGCGCTATTTTGATTATTTTGATTTTGGCAACTACTATTATTGATACGATTTCGGCTAAATTACGCAATTGGTTGGTTTGATTAATGGACAATTGACAATGGAAAATTGACAATTATTTTTTTATGTTCTGGTAGTTAAATCTATAAAAAAATTATGGATTCTAATTCTAATCCATGCCAATTCTCATTAAAGGTCAATTGCTGTATTTTTACATCTAAAATCAAATTATTTTTAGCTGCGATATATGCTTTATTTAAAGCTTCAATATAAGCAGGAATTGAATTCAGTTCGGCATTAAAAAATCCCGTTAAAGTACAGTGAGGCATATACTTATGGGCTGAATTTGCTCCACATAACACGCGACTCCGATCTAAATATTTTCCTATTTGCTTATTTAGTTCTCCTACTGGGCAAGCATAGATAATAAATGAACAATTAGCAATGGACAATGGACAATTACTCCTACTAAGCTAAGCGATCACCTTGTTTGTAAACTGACCTAATCATGGGAACTACACCATCATTATGTACTGTAATAAAGTCAGCTTTTTTATTTACTTCTAAACTGCCAATTTGGTTATCTAAATTAATAGCTTTTGCTGGATATAAAGTAATGTATTTAATTACTTCATATAGAGTTTTTTTTACTGTTTGACTAATAATAAATGCCGATTGTAATAAACTTCTGGGTACATAATCAGAAGAAATAATATCCACTAAATCTAATTCTACTAACTTCATTGCCGATACATTCCCTGAATGAGAACTACCTAAAACCACATTTGGCGCACCCATAAGCACTAACAAACCATTGCAGTGGGCTTCTTTGGCTGCATCGAGGGTAGTAGGGAATTCTGCCAAAACAACGCCCTCAGCGATCGCTTCTCGAACGTGATCTACCGTAGCATCATCATGACTGGCAAGAGAAATATTTTTTTTCTGACTTAATTTAACCAAAGCCTGACGGTTATCTACAGCGTGTTGGCGTTGGTTATCCAGACGCATAGCAATAAACTCGTCCATCTTCGCTTCGGGTACGCCGTGCTTGCCCGTATAGTATTCTTTATATTTTTGGATATTGACAAACTGACGTTGCCCAGGAGTATGATCCATTAAAGAAATCATTGCCAACAATGGGTGTGAACCGTAGGGTTCGATAATCTCGTAGAGATGTTCGTAACCTAACTCGCAGCGCAGATGCAATAAATGATCCGCACTAAATCTACCCGCAGCTTGTCCTTCGGCTACGGTATCAATCATTGCTGCATAGTGATTGATGCGTAGAGAATCATCTTTCGGCGTTACATCTCCAATAGCGATCGCATCGCAGACTGTTGTGATACCAGAACTTATCAAATCGCGATCGTGGTTGACTGCTGCCAATTCTAAGGGAAACCTGACTTTAGGACGAGGAGAAATACACTTTTCCAGATTATCGGTATGGAGTTCGATTAAACCAGGCATCAAATAATCGCCATCTCCATTTTGTCCCTGTGATACTACTCCAGGCTGAATATCGGTAATAATGCCATCTTTTACGGCGATCGTACCTAATATTTCTTCATTTGATAAAAGCAAGCGATAATTTGTATAAACCTGTTCCTGCATCTGGTTTAGTTCTGTATATATTACCTTGCAGTTTAAAGTATTTGTTGCAAAATATAAATTAAGGCTAGTTTAGCTTTAAGTTAAATGATTAATTACTGAAGACTAACTCCATCATTTCTCCGCTAAATCTGGTTACACCATATTCAACAATTGTCTCGTCACGATCGCAATTAATTGATTGAGCTAACAAAATTGGATAATTTGCAGGTATTTGTAACAGTCGGGCATCTGCTTCTCTAACAATACGGGCGCAAACTGTAGTGGAACGACGTATGTGATCGCGATCGTATATTTCTTTCAGTAATTTTGAAATAGAGCTATAACTTGACCAAAATTTAATTAAATTAGGAAATAGTTCGCTAGGAAAATAACTACTGCCAATACTAATTGGACGATTGTTTGCCAAGCCTACTCTTTCGATTAAAACTACTGGTGCGCCTATGTCTATTTTCAAAGCATCAGAGATCGCTTCATCGGCAGGTATTTCTACGGCTTTTAATTTTTCGTAACTAGCTTTTATTCCCTGGGCTTCCAGACTTTCGTTATATCTTACTCTTTCGCCGATAGGATATTTAATTGGAGTTTTCGCCACAAACATCCCTCTTCCCCGATCTACTCTAATTAAACCTTCCTCTTTCAGTACAGCGATCGCATTCCTAATAGTATGACGGTTGACATTGAATCTTTCTGATAAATTCTTCTCCGTAGGTAATTTATCCCCAGGTTGATAGACGGCTTTTTCAATATTTGTCCTCAACTCATCGGCTATTTGAATATATATGGAGTTAGTCATTTTTGCATCTTGTAGAAGATCGTTTTTTGCGATATCTTAACTATTAATCTAGATGTCTAGACAAATTTTAACAGCAGTTCAACTTAAAATTAACAGCAAGTTAAGAAAATGAGTCCGCCAACAGCAAGACAAACATGGATGGCAATTCTAGCGAAATCATCTCCAGTCGATCTCGAACAACAAGTTAAAACATTAGGAGAAATACCAAAATATACATTTTTGCGTCAGTCTGAAATAGGTTTGGCAATGGTTAGAGGTAGAGCAGGGGGTACGGGAGAAGCATTTAATTTAGGAGAAATGACCGTGACTCGTTGCGTTATCAAAATGAGAGAAATTCAAGGTTTTGGATATGTTGGCGGAAGATCTAAACGCCATGCAGAATTAGCTGCTGTATGTGATGGCTTGCTGCAACAAAATGAATGGCGCGATCGAGTACAAGAGTTAGTTATACAGCCTTTGCAAAGAAAATTAATCGAACATCAAAGAAAACAACAAAACCAAACAGAAGCAACCAAAGTAGAGTTCTTTACCATGTTGCGGGGAGAGTAAAAAACAATGATTGTTGAACTTTCGGGTTTTCAAGATTTAATTCACGACTCCCAGAGTACATTTAAAACCTTGCTAGATGCCTTATCTCGCCCAGGAAGCGTAAATGAAATTACCGCACAACTAACTCCACCATCAAAATTAAATATAGCCTGTGCTGCTGCTTGTTTAACTTTATTTGATTTAGAAACAGAGGTATGGTTGCAACCAGAGTTAGACGAAGAAGTTAAAAACTGGCTTTTATTCCATACGGGCTGTCGTTTTACGAGCGATACTCAACAGGCTGATTTTGCTGTTGTCTGGAATCTAGATAATATGCCCGACGTATCCCAATTCAAACAAGGAACACCAGTATATCCTGAAGATTCCACCACATTATTAATCATGGTAGGAAGACAAGAAATAGATATGCCATCGAATAACTACCCAATATTATCGGGGGCGGGAATAGATGGACAAATTACTATGGGCATAAATCTCTCAGATTCATTTTGGCAACAATGGCAGCAAAACCACAATTCTTATCCTTTAGGGGTAGATGTATATTTCTTCTTTTATCACGGAGTAATTGGCTTACCCCGCACAAGTTATCGACAAGTTTGAAATTAAAACAAATTAAACCAAAAAATAATTGTCCATTGTCCATTATCAATTGAAACCATGGCTTACGTAGCAGTAAAAGGTGGCGAACAAGCAATCCAAAATGCCGAAGCTTTATTACAAGCAATGCGTCGAGGCGATCGCAATCTTCCCGAATTATCTCTCGAACAAATCAAACAACAGTTAGCTTTAGCGGTTAATCGCGTAATGGCGGAAGGAAGTTTATATGACGAAGATTTAGCAGCTTTAGCCATCAAGCAATCCTGGGGGGATTTAGTTGAGGCAATATTTTTGTTAAGAGCATATCGTACAACTTTGCCCAGGCTATATTACAGCAAACCTTTAGATACGGAAAAGATGCAGGTACAACGGCGTATATCTTCTATCTTTAAAGATGTACCAGGAGGACAAAAGTTAGGGGCAACTTATGACTATATTCATCGCTTGTTAGATTTTAAATTAGCAGCTGAAGATAACGAATATCAACCGCCACAAAAGCCTATAGCAGTTAATAGCAACTCGGTTACACCAAGATCTATCGACACCTTAGATAAAGAACAATTAATCCAATCAGAAGATGTTAGACAATCCAAGCGAGAACCATTCGATCTCACCAGACAGTCATTAACTACCCCTACAGATCGCGATGCTAGACTACAAAATTTAACTCGCGCTGATGAGGGTTTCTTATTGGGTTTAGCTTATTCCACCCAAAGAGGCTATGGCAAAAATCATCCCTTTGCAGGAGAGATAAGGGTAGGCGAAGTAGAAGTGATTATCGAACCAGAAGAATTGGGTTTTGAAATTGCGATCGCTGATATTCAAGTAACAGAAGTTCAGATGGTAAATCAATTTAAGGGTAGCAAAGAATTACCTCCTCAATTCACACGCGGGTATGGTTTAACTTTTGGTTATAACGAACGCAAAGCAATGTCGATGGCGTTAGTAGATCGCGCATTAAGAGCAAAGGAATTTGGTGAAGAAATGGAAGGGGTAGCGCAAGATGAAGAGTTCGTTTTATATCATTCAGATAACGTAGAAGCACAAGGTTTTGTCCAGCATCTGAAGTTACCCCACTATATTGATTTTCAGGCGGAATTAAATTTAGTGAGACAGATGAGAAAAGAGTCTAACAATTGACAATTGTCAATTATTGTTTTTGTCCGCTTAAAAATACTTCTATTGTTGAATTTTGTTTTAAGGAATAATGGCGATCGCAGGATTAAATCATCTAAATTTAGCAGTTAAGAATTTAGAAGTTTCTTTTAACTTCTACTCTCAAAAGCTGAACTTTCAACCATTAGCAAAATGGAAAAGAGGTGCATATTTTCTGGTAGGAGATTTCTGGTTCACTTTATCTTTTAATCCAGATCGTTCCCCTAAAGTAAGATCGGATTATACCCATTATGCTTTTAGCATTTCTCAAGCAGACCTAAATTATTATTGTCAAAACATCGAGCGATTAAATCTCAAACTGTGGCAAGAAAACACTAGCGAAGGAGATTCTTTGTATATTCTCGATCCAGATAACCATAAATTAGAACTTCATGTTGGTGACTGGCGAACTAGGTTGGAAGCAGTAAAAGAAAATCCTTATGAAAATATGGTTTTTTACGTTTAAGAGATCGTTGTCCATTATCAATTGTTCATTTATCTACTATGACTAACACTGTACCGAAGAAAAACGTAGAAACAGAACCTGGATTTAACTTTGCCTATCTCGACGAACAAACAAAGCGATCTATCCGTCGAGCTATTTTAAAAGCTGTTGCTATTCCAGGACATCAAATACCTTTTTCTTCCCGTGAAATGCCTATGTCTTATGGCTGGGGTACTGGAGGTATTCAAGTGACAGCTTCAGTAATTGGCAAAGAAGATACTTTAAAAGTAATCGATCA
>JASJDX010000318.1 GCA_030064975.1 Pleurocapsa sp. MO_192.B19 | reverse complement strand
TAGTATTGAGCAGCGAAAAATTCGCGGAGTTGAACTTCAGCAAAAGTTAAGATGTTAATTGTCTTTTAAGTGTTAGGCTATGCTTTTTTAGCCAAGCACTCAGAAAGATGCTTTAAATATCCCAAACGCGATCGCGAAGCCTGGGCGTAGCCCAATCGCTTTTGGGAAAAAAACTTGTCCATCTACTAATATTAGTCATGACGGAATTTCTGGGACGTATCTTTTCATTAACTTATTTCTATTGGGACGACTATCTTGTAATGCTTCATAAGTACTCGACCATTTTCTTCTAAATAAAGGCTATTGAGATAATTCTGCCAAGCAACTCATATTTCTAGTCGTCATCACGCTGTCTATCAATTCAAATGTTGCATCTTTAGCCTGACCTAGCATTTGATAGCTTTCTTGACGTAATTCTTGATATCGGTCATATTTCATCATAGGGAGGAATTGAATTTTTTGCTTATTTTCATTTTCTCCCTATTCACTCTTCATTCTTTCTCTGTTTTCTCTTCCAGACTGCTCGTTAGTCTAAACTACAGTAATTTATTTGCTACTCAATAAAGTTAAATGACTTAGATCTTTAAAGTTAAATGACTTAGATCTTTAAAGTTAAATGACTTAGATCTTTAGCTTCTAGTAATAAAGCCTAGTTTTTTGCTGTTGGAATCTTGATTTAGCTTATTTGATCGGTGCTACTGAAGTTTTGTATTCGATGATATTTATTTTCCGTCCCAGTATTTTATTAGCGTGAAACTGGAGCTGACCTTGTAATTGGGGAAATTTGCTTATCATGCAAAAAATAGCGTAGAATGCTGCATTTTTTGAGCTATAATTGCGTATTCTTAGATAGCGATAAATTTTGTATGCTGTTAGTGGATAGCCCAATAATATCAGAAGACTCCAACCCTGGCTTAACCATATTGTTACCAAAGTCAATAATGGTAGGATTAAACCCCAGAACCAGATACTTGTGCTTTCTTTAACCCAATGGCGTTCTAAGCAACTACCATGTAACCAAGAACCCTCAGCGTAAGCATGACCAGCTCTTGATGACCTTTTCCACCATTGACTAAACTTATTCATTGCTGCATCATGCAAGGTCATTGCTGCATCTATACGAAGAATTTTCCATCCTTGTTGACGCAATCGCACGCATAGTTCTGGTTCTTCCCCAGCAATTAAAGTCGGATTAAATCCTTTTACCTGTTGAAAAGCTGCTACTTGAATCATTGAATCACCTCCACAAGCTAGAGTCTCGCCAATGGGGGTATCCCATTCAATGTCGCACAATCGATTATAAATGGATTTTTCTGGAAAACGTTCGCGACGGCGACCACATACTACTGCAACTTCTGGGTGAGTTTCTAATTCTCTTTGAGCAATTTCTAGCCATCCCTCTGCTACTTCACAGTCACCATCGACAAATTGAACTAGCTCAATTTGTCTATCCATTTTTAATAGGCAAGAAAATCCTGCATTTCTAGCGCGGGCTGCTGTAAATGGTATAGATAAGTCAAGCTGGACTACTTCTATTCCTAGGGATTGAGCCATTTCTATACTACCATCTGTTGATCCAGAATCAACATAAACAATAGAAGCTGCTTGTTCGATTACTGAAAGTAGACATCGACGAAGGCGATCGCCTTCATTGCGTCCAATAATAACCAACCCAACTTTTTGTAAACTTTGCATATCAAATTTAAATATTAGTTAATATTTTAAGTTTTAAACAATCAATTTCAATTGAAGCGACTCTCAAGTGCGATCGCTCAGATAGAGACCATATCTATTTAGCTGGTGAAGCTAAAGTGACTCAGGAGATGTCTATGCCCATAGTCCAGTGGCAACACCGAGGGCATAACCTTTACTATCTTGAATAATCTGCATAACCCTTTGTATGTCTTCTGTGGAGAGTTCTTGTTTCCAGCGATCGCAGCAGGATTGGGAATTTCTGAAGACGCTAAAGTATTTGTTGATGCCAAATTCCCCTGCTTTGATTTTTGAATTTAGGGAAGACTGGGTACTCATTTCGATAAAGTCCACCGATTGTGAGTTCATGGTCAGATCGAAGTGGGTAAATATCTTCTCTAGGGTTTCCAAAGGTTTTTCCACCAGTTGTTCATAAACCACAATCAAGGCATTGCTGTTAGCTTGACACACTTGGATTGCTTGTTCTACATCCACTAACCACAGTAAGGCTTCCTGTTCGGAAAGGTGCATTTGTGGTAACTGACCTTCATATTTCTTCGCTAGGTGAGGCTGGTGTTCGTTTAATAAGTTTAGCAATACAGAACGCCGTCCCGAAGGCATAAGGGAATCTTTTTGACCCTTGAGTAAAGAAGATACTACCCCACAAGGGTGGCGGAGCAGATAAACGATGGGAACTTGGTTGAGGTTGAGAAGTTTGGCTAAGACATCGACCATGGCAACTTCTTTAAAGATAAGGGTAGGGTTTCCTTGAGGAAGATATAGATGACTAAACAGCTTTTCTCCCCAACTGGTTTTCCGTGCCAAAGACCAAGTAAATGCTCTCCCTAGGGGGAAATTCATCCCGTAGCTTTTCGAGAAGAAAGGGGGCTTCTCCGTTTCAGGATGTGCTGGCAACAAAGCCTGGTAAATCTTATTCAGATCTTGGCTGGAAAAATTCTCAGAGCGAATTTGCTCTAATGCTGCTGCGATCTCTGGCTGGGTTTTCTTTAGTCTGTGAAATGGTTCAAAACGATAGGCGACTTCTGGATGACTAGAAACCATTGCTCCTAGCCAGGTAGTTCCGCAGCGACCTGTGCCGAAGATAGCCCCGAGTTTAACATCATTGTGATGATTATTCATAAATTTTTTTGAGTTTCCCTGTTTGGTTTGCATCTTGTTTCCTTAGTCTGTTCATAATTTGTCTTCTCTCACACTGACTATTTGCCATCTGAGTTTAGAGAGGTAAATCAGACCAAAGATCTTTAAGTGGTGAATCGCTAATAATTGACGCAATATCTATCTTTTGTTGCTCAGTAAGCTGAGTTTTCCACTTGGACATACTCTTAGTGGGATCTCGATAAACACTATAATAAGCTTTGGAAGATTCAGAGACTTTAGTTTCCCCAGAGGTGGATAAATCAATAAAATCATGAACAGCTTGGTCGAGTTGCCAGCCAACAAAGTCAAAAATTGCAGTTATTTTACTGTGAGGATCGGTACATAAATCCTCATAAACTACTAATAGACTTTGATCATGATTGCGTACATATTCTACCAGTGGCTCGACTTGGAAACGCCAACGCACCGCTTCAAACTGAGCCACCGACATATTTCTTAGTTGCTGACGATATTGGGCTAAATGTTTACCTTCTGGACTAGCCAACAGTTGCTCCAGCTTATCTACCTTCTGGGTACGTTCTTTGGCAAATAGACTAAGTTCTACACCCTTAAGATAGGAAGCAATATTGGCAAAAGGATTACGAATCATAGCAATTAAATAGGGTTGCAACACCTCATACAGACGAGGCAGCATTTGATTAGGAAAATTAACATCTTTAATTAAAACAGAAGTATCTTTAGTTAATTGTGGACGACCATACCACTGATATAAATATTTCAATAAATCTATTCTTTTTCCTAATCCATAAAAGAAATGTAGTATTTCTCCTTTTTGCTTTCTAAAACTTTTGGGAGGAAATGGGGGGGCATCAACCCCATAGTAACATTGACAACATAAAGACCAAAAATCATCACGTAACTTTTCTAGATCATCAGAATATAAGTTGTTTTTCCAAACAGTATATGGTGTCTGTTTTGAGGGTAAAAATGGCTCATATTTATAGATGCAATTCTGATAAGTATTCATTATCTGACCTAACCAAGTCGTACCTGAACGACCTGGACCAGTAATCAAAACATATTGAGGTAAAGTGTTATTGAAGCTTTGAGCAATAGATAGATCCATTGCATTCATGACAGTGTTTTGATTAAGATTAATAGACATAAGATGTTGTGAAAAAAGATTTTTTTTAAGTAATAATGAATATCGTTTTGCTAATATCTAGCTTCTGTTTTAATCTATTATTGCTAATAAGCTAGGTATTCTACTTGAGATGAGAGTTATCAATAGCATTAAGCTTTAGTTGGACAGACTTTTGCCATTGTTTAAGCTGAAGATGTCGTGATAAATAATCTGATAGAAACAAAGGAAGACTATATGTATTGACACGGAACTGAAGGCGAGCCAGCCAGTCTTGTAACCTCAGCCATTGTTCCATTACAGGATTAACAGTCAGCAGAGGCAATCCACTTAGCTTATACCCTCGCGATATCAGCATATTACCAATTCTAGACTCAACTAACTGAATTTCATGCTCAGACATTTTGCGTTGCCACTGTCCGATAAAGTTAGGATCGGGAAAATCATAAGTGGTTGTCTGAGGATAATTAAGCATCGATTCATCGTACTCTACACCGATAAAATTGCACACCTGCCTTAAGGTTTTGACTGGATTGGAAATTAGTTCCTCATAAACTAAATTGATTCTGCGATCAGCAGGTAGTTGCTGTTCTAGTTGAGTCCACAAAGTTTCGACTTCTAGCCAACGTTCTATTCCTGTCCAGACATTCCCCGCCCAACCCATATTGATACACGAGCGAGCTACATCCCTTCCATCTCGAATAATATGAATAAAGCGAGCATCAGGCCAGATGCGTAACAATTTATCGAAGTGACGGTGAACTGTTGCTCCAACTATCAATTTTTCCTCACTGTTGCGTTTTTGACATAAAAAGCTATTGACTAGGAGAGGATAATTTAAATCAGGATTAATAGTAAAACCAGTAGCTTGGAAAGTACGATGAGTTTCTAACCATTGATAGTAGGCGTCAAGTTTAGGCCAGTTTTCTCCTTGGGCTATGGGGTCTACAGCATATTCAAATTCATAGCACCAAGAAAGCTGAGGATGATGATCTAACATAAGTCTTAATACTGTCGTTCCTGAACGTTCAGCACCCACTAGAAAAATAGGCTGTTTGATTAAAGTCTGATCTGTATTCATATATAAGTTAAGTTTGAGAAGTTTAAATGATCTAGATATGAGAAAAAGCTGTAAATTTTGAGTTCCTTCATTAAGTTATTTTTAAACTATTAATATCGAGCGGACTCAAAACCAATCCTGCGATTCCCCCAGATGCTAAGGTAAAGACTGGGTTGGGTTGGTTGTTTAAGGTACAGTCGAGCATATACAAAGTCGTGATTGTCGCTAGCATGGCTGCTGGTGCAACTTTGGGGTTAGACCACGAATGGGCTGGATAACGGAACCAAAAAAAACTAAAAGCTGGTAATAATGAAGAGCCAAATACTGCAAACAGACCAATGACCCCATTGACGCCAAAAGCAATAATCCACAAGCTGTCTGTAGTCGTAATATCTACAAGTTCTCCCAGGTAGTCATAGTCAAAGACACGGTTGCGATTCCATCCTCCCCAGCCTAAAATAGCTCTCTGCCGTGCTTTTTCTCCTAAGAGTTCTTCATTGTCTAATCTAAACTCCAGGGACTGCGCTCTATCTGGACTCGTTATATCTTGAGTAATGGCAACAATCTTATCTGACCGTTCTCCAGTCAAAGAACCAGTTGCCCCCATAAGTATGTAGGAAGATATCATCACAATCAAAACTAATAGAGGCATAGCTGTTCGCAACCATTTGGCGGCAAACAAGATAACTATTCCATATAAAAGATAGATATATGCACCTGTAGACTTGACCAACACAAATGTTACAAATAGAACTGGCACAAACCAGACTATCGGAAAGCCGCAAATTTTATCGATGACATTAGCTTGCCATAGCCAGATGCCAATCAATGTGGCAGCCATCATCCACATTCCTACACTCAGACCATGTTGCATAAAGACATTGGGTCTGAAGCCACCGTATCTAATTGATTGAGAAAATTGTACGATACCATGATAGCCATAAACCATTCGGTGTAGTTGTGGGCTGATGGCAACTTCTAGCAAGCAAAAAGGAATATAAACTAATCCACCTAGAAAAATACCAATTGCTAATTGGCGCATTCCTTCCAGATTATTAAGATAGATCCTACCTATAAAATAAGGTACTCCGTAGGCAACTATCCGCGCCAGAGATGCAGATAAACCATCATAAACACCCAGACCATTACTGATTGATGAAGCAAAGGCACAAAGACACCAAATTGTCATTGGCCAATCCAACCAACCAAATTTAAAGGAGCGAAAACGCTTAGCATCATAAAAAAAAGTAGTGAGTAAGATACCATAGCAAGTAGCAGATAATCTTTCATAATTGGGAATTAAGGGTAAAGCAAATGCTACTCTCTGAGGCAAAAATAACCATGCCACAATGAAGCTAATAATTACTGCTTTTTGAGGAGGAAAACGTTTAAATACGTGGAAAACAAAAGGAATCCAGGCGAGTATAACGACTTGTGCTTGAGGACTCATAGGCTTGACATCAAATTGGCTAGATTTTCTGGGAAATGTTACTAATGTTTAGCAGTTGTCAAATTTTTTATAAAATTCCATCAACAGGGAGTCCAAAGCCTAACAAATAACGACCTGTCACAAACAGAGTTAGTAATCCAATCAGCAATAAAGTTGCCTGAATATCCTGCACGACTGTTGTCAGCTTTTCTCGCCAAAGACCATATGAGACGACTCCATAAAAGGGAAGATCGTTCAAGGCTATTACAATTACACCCCCCAAAATACCCATTTGAGAAAAACCAAATGGAAGTCCAATTAACATATAAAGAAATTTGGAAATATGCCCATAAGCTAGATAACTAGGATTGCCAATCACAAGCAATGCTTTATCACTGGTCAAAGATAACATTAAAGGCCAAAGACCCAAGGCTAATAGGGGTAGCATCCAAGCAGCTTGAATAAATCTCTCATCATAAAGGTTAATGACTAGTAAATCTCCAAAGCTAACCATGATAGTTAAGATGATTGACTGCCCAATAAGAATTAAGCGACGTTGTTTGATAATTTTGGCTCTCAGACTTTTACGTGGCAAATCAGCATGTTGGGCAATGACTGGGAATATTACCTTACTACTAACCTTTTGAATCACTTGTCTTGGTATATCTGCAAAGGTAAAAGCAACTGTATAAACGCCCAGCATACTAAGAGAAAAAAGTTTTCCCAAAATCAGTCGATCTGCTTGCGAAGCCAAAAATGACATGGCAGTGGATAAAAATATCCATCTACCAAAAGAAGTTATCTCTTGAATTACCTCTTTATTCCAGGCAAAACGATTAGGTCTTCCTGGATTTAAGCGATGACTTAACCACATTTTGCTCAATGCCGATACGAAAGAACCGCCTACTAAAGCCCAGATTGTAGGACTTAACCAAGCCCAGATAAGGATAATTGTTAAGGAGATAATCTGCACTCCCAACTCAAACAGGGTAAGCTTGCCAATTTCCATATGGCGATTGAGGCTAGCTAGGCTAGTAGATGTAAAGCCAAAAATAATTGTATTGAAACCAACTATTGGGAGCAGCCATAATAGCCTTGGCTCTTCATAAAATTCAGCAACTGGCAAGGCTATTAAGATGCAACCTAGCCAAAGCCCAAAACCTCGTATCACTTGTATTGTCCAAGCAGTATTCAGAAAAATTGGATCGTCTCCACGCTTATTCTGAATAATACTGGGATGAATACCAATGTCTGAAAACAGAGCCAAACCACTTATGAAAACGTTAACCAAAGCCATAAGTCCAAAGATTTCTGGAACTAAAAGACGAGTTAAGATCAGGTTACTGCCAAGTCGTAAGATTTGACTAGATCCATAACCTACAACAGTCCAAACCGTCGCATTAATAGCTTTCTTTTTAAGGGTAGCTGATGACATGAAATTTTGAGGATTACTAAAATCCAATACGTGAAATTTTGGTGTTAATGTCGAGAAATGTTAACTATCACTAGCTATTTGCATAACAGCAGCTTGAGCATCTTGGATAGATGTATTAACAGTTGTTTTGATCGACTCTGTTTGAATTTGAGGTTGTCTGAAAAGATCTGCCAATTTTTTAGCTTCTACAGAAATATTGTGTTGCTGGACAACTCTCTCTCTTCCTATCTGGCTCATCTGCTCCAGTTCATGTACTGATAACTTGAGAACCATTCGCATTGTGGCGGCTAAATCTTCTACTAAACCTGCCGATACTAACCAACC
>JASJDX010000317.1 GCA_030064975.1 Pleurocapsa sp. MO_192.B19 | reverse complement strand
AAGTAGGCCAGCAATATCGTTGGTATTTCGATATTAACTGTTCGGTTTCAGCCTCTTCTGATTATTTAGCAACTCCAGCTTCTCTGACAGGAATAGTAGAACGAGTTGACTTTTCTGCCGATTTTGATCGCGAATTGAAAACCACATCAAAACCTCTCAATCAAATCGCCATTTATGCAAAACATGGTATTTGGTACGATACAGTAACAGAGTTAGCTCAACTGCGCCTACAGCAACCTGAAAATCCTACTTGGAAAAAAGCTTGGAACAAACTTTTAAGCGATCGCTATGTGAACTTAGAAAAGATTTCCTCAGAACCAATTTTGGGAAGCGTTGCAATAATCAATCCTTTAAAAGTTGGAGCAAAATAGTGGTTCTGTTGCCAAAACTAATAGTGAGCTTGTAGTATAACTTGATAACTAATTAATACCAAATGCACTTTGAAGCAACAAAACTTTTAGCTTTAAGCTATTGAATGAATTAATAAGTGAGAATTGATAATTGATTTAATGGAGCCGAGCAGAGTCGAACTGCTGTCCAGACTGACTATTCACTTGCTCATTCATTCACAGGTTTAGCTCCTCTAATCCTCGGAGCAAGAACCATCACTTATCCCTGATGGTAGGATTCTTTGATAAACTCTTTTCCTGTTGGTCTACCAAAGAAAACCAAAAGGAGCATCCGTTGGGGTTTTGTCTTTAGCTCTTAACGGAGTCAAACTAAAGACGGGCAAATCTAAGTTAGATTTAGGCAGCTACTGCCTTACGCCCAAGATTACATCTTACGATGTTGTTTTTTGCATTTATATTTAAATGTGAGTCTGTATTTACGAGAGAATACTCACTCTCGACCTGAATCACGAGTTAGCTTTTGCCAACCTGTCGAAACCTTTACGGCCCCGTGCTTTTGAGACTAACTTAGAACTATAAAAAACTATAATTAGTCTCATTACTATTGTAGCTAACTTTTTTCTGGTTAGCTCAGAAAAAAAAAGACTTAAACATTACAAAACATTGAGTAGTGTAATTACTAGCATAGTTGGAACTAAAATTCGTTTTACACTAGTTAATCTACTAACATACAAAATCAGTTTACTAATGCATAAAAGTAAAAGTTAGTAAAATCTTGCTGTTTTAAAGTTGCCAACTTCAGTATAAAAAATCTTATGTTTCCCATCAATCGTCCTCGCCGTTTGCGCCAACACCCTCAACTTCGTCGCATGGTGCAAGAAACCTTAGTTACCGCTAATGACTTAATTTATCCTTTATTTGCTGTGCCAGGATCGTCTGTCGCTACAGAAGTAAAATCAATGCCTGGAGTATATCAGCTTTCTGTGGATAAAATCGTCGAAGAAGCCAAGCAAGTCTATGATTTGGGCATTCCTGCGGTGATTTTGTTTGGTATACCCGAAGATAAAGATACCGAAGCTACTGGTGCATGGCACGATTGCGGTATTGTACAAAAAGCTGCTACTGCAATTAAAGAATCTGTACCTGAACTATTAGTAATTGCTGATACCTGTCTTTGTGAATATACTACCCATGGACATTGTGGTTATTTAGAAACGGGAGATTTAACAGGGAGAGTGCTTAACGATCCCACTCTAGAATTACTCAAGAAAACTGCCGTTTCCCAAGCTAAAGCAGGGGCAGATATTATTGCTCCCTCTGGCATGATGGATGGCTTTGTCAGGGCAATTCGAGAGGGATTAGACGAAGCTGGGTTTAGTGATACCCCCATACTTTCCTATGCTGCTAAATATGCCTCAGCTTATTATGGTCCATTTCGTGATGCTGCCGAATCTGCTCCGAGCTTTGGCGATCGCCGTACCTATCAGATGGATCCCGCCAATGGCACGGAAGCTATTAAAGAAATTGAGTTAGATATTGCCGAAGGTGCAGATATGCTAATGGTCAAACCTGCACTGTCATATATGGATATTATCTGGCGAGTTAAGGAGGCAACTAATCTTCCTGTAGCTGCCTATAATGTTTCTGGGGAATACTCAATGGTTAAAGCTGCTGCTCTCAACGGCTGGATCGACGAGAAGAAAGTCACTTTAGAAACTTTGACTAGCTTTAAACGGGCAGGTGCAGATTTGATTCTGACTTACCATGCCAAAGATGCAGTGCGTTGGTTGAATAAATAAATAAATAAATAAATAAATAAAGTCTCGGGCTTGGCTTAGTGCAGTGATTTTTAATGCTGTTGCCAAGCTTATCCCTAACTAAGCAGGAAAATCGTCATAGATTAGCCCATTGCCTCCAATAGCTTTTTTCGCTGAATTTGAGTACTGAAAGTGGGATCTTTAAGGTAAAGATGAAATTTTTCGGCAGATGTCTCAATATCCCTAGTAGATGCTTGTAACGCGTCATGAAAAATAAATGGTGGTAGGAAATCCATACCGACAAAAACGGCAGTTTGTTGAAGAGGTTTAAGAAATTCACCTATGTCATAGCCGTTACTTCCTCCTAGTTGATAAGATTCTGCTGAAGCACCAGTCGAGATAGCAGAAAGCCATTCTTTTCCTACTAAAGCTGTTCTATCAGAACCGTAAGCCCAGCCATAGTCAAACACATCATCAAGCCATTTTTTCATTAAAGGTGGCACACCATACCACTAGAAAGGATGTTGAAACACAATGCGATCGTGAACTTCAATCAATTGTTGTTCAGCCTTGAGATCAAATGACCAATTGGGATAATTGCTGTACAATTCATGGACAGTAATTTGAGGATCGTCGCTAATAGCTTGTCTCCAACACTTATTTACGCGAGACTCGGTAATATTTGGGTGAAATAGACACACGAGGATATTCATAAACCGCTATATCTCACAAAAAAGGCGTCTCGCTCTGCCAAAAAGCCTACCGCATCAAGGTTTGAACCTGATGTTCGCTCCTGCTGTCAAACGACAGTGTGTTGTGAGAGTTCCTGCCGACATCAAAATCAATTAGACTTGGCATAAAAAGCAATTTACTTTGCATAAATATCACGCAAATATATTTATTATTTGCTCTAAAATTTCTTGAAAAAATATTCATAAATCAGATATAATTTAGTTTAAAAGTAATTTTAATTTTCTATTTCATGACTCTCAGTTCTACACAGTTTCTCCCCAAACAACTTAACTTTGGAAGTATAAAAGGAAGAAAAGTAATAGCTAATTTTAGTGGAGGGAGAATCACGTGACTATGCAGGAATTGTGTTGCTCGCAGAGTTAGATAAAAAGCTGAAAATTACCGCTCGTTTCGCGATTGGGTTTTCGAGATTATCGAGATTCATCTCAGGTAAATTATTCAGTGTGCCAATTACTGGCACAAAGAGTTTATGGCATTGTTTTAGGTTATGAAGATGTCAATGACCATGACAAATTGCGCTACGACCCAGCCCTGGCTATCGCCCTATCAAAACTCAACTTTATTGACGCGAACGAAGCAGTCTTGGCAGGAAAGAGTACCTTGAACCGACTAGAATATTGTCCCGCAACAATCATAGACCAAGCAAGTAGTCGCTACCATCGCATTGAACATCAACCTCAAGAACTAGAGCAAGCTTTTGTAGATATCTTTCTGGACTCGTACCCTAAGCCACCACGCCAAATTATTCTGGACATGGATGTAACCGATGACCAAGTCCACGGTAATCAAGAAGGGGCTTTCTTTAACAAGTATTACCATGGTGTGTGTTACGCACCTTGATACATTTTCTGTGGTGATCACTTGTTGGTAGCCAAACTTCGTTCTTCCAATGTTGACCCCGCCGCAGGAGCCTTGTCAGAACTGCAAAGAATAATAGGTCTAATTCGCAGCCAATGGTCTGAGACCAAAATCTTAGTGAGAGGAGATAGTGCTTACGCCCGCGAAGACATTATGAAATGGTGCGAAGACCAACCAAGGGTCGATTATGTGTTGGCGATGGCGACCAATAGTCAGTTACAGAGAAGAGCGTCGGATGTCATCACCAAAGCCCAAGATGATTATGCCAAGCGACTAGAACCAGTGAGTGCTTTGATGGAGCAGATGTTTTCTCCCGAAGAGGAAGTCAGTGAAGTGGAACAACTAGTTCCCCCAGCGATTTGGTATCGTTCCCTCTGCTATAAAACACAAGACTCCTGGAGTCGCGACCGACGCGTAGTTACTAAAGTCACCTATGGCAGCCAAGGTGTAAAGAGCCGCCATGTAGTTACTTCCCTGCCCGCCTCAAAAATTCCTCCAGCTAAGCTTTACACCGAAAAATATTGTCCCAGAGGGGAGATGGAAAATCGGATCAAAGAGCAACAACTGGAGTTATTTGCTGAGCGCACTTCTACTCAAACTTTTGCCAGTAACCAATTAAGACTCTGGCTGTCTTCGATGGCTTATGTCCTCATGCAAGCTTTTCGTCAACACTGTTTGGCTAAAACCTCTCTAGCCAAAGCTACCGTAGGCACAATTCGCCTTTCTCTTCTAAAATTGGGAGCCAGGATTACTGTTAGCCTCAGAAGAATTCTCATTGCGATTGGCTTCGCCACCTCCCGAAGGGAGATCGCTACTGCTTGTCCCTATCAAGATATTTTGGCTACTGCCTACCGACGCATCCAATTACTTCCTGCCCCTGGATAATCTTTTCCATCGGCTTCCTCGAATTAACTTTTCTTTTGAATTAACTTTTTTTGGCGGTTGATGATTTTCAGTCTATCTTTGTGTGTCAATTTGGCAAAATCTTCGCGATTTTATCTTAATTTTTCTCTTTGACCGATTAGTATCTTGAGCCCACCTTAAACTTTTCTCTTATTATTAAAAAACTCGCTCCTCCACAGCTTCAATTATGCTTTCAACTCAATTTGTGAGATATAGCGGATAAAGCTGTTTTATATTAGAAATAAAATAGGCAAATGTTTGATTAAATCGCAGCAGAACGAGCTTCATCTACTTTAAGAGTTGTACCTGTAATAAATTTGGCATCATCTGAAATCAGAAAGGCAACCGTTTTGGCAAGTTCTGAGTAAGTCGCTGGACGACTCCACATTAAATCGGATGGCACATTCCACCCTTCTAGTTCTGACCTGCTGTCGGCTACAAAAAAAGGAGCTACTGAATTCATGCGAATACGATCGGCTCGATAACGCTTGGCGTACAGCTTTGTAAAGCCTTCCATAGCAGCGCGAAGTGTGCCACTAAAAGGAGTTCCTAGTTCTGGTTCTTGAGAATCACAAGCGGAGATATTGACGATCGCGCCACCCCCTTGTTGACACATTGGTTTTGTTACCAGCTTGGCAATGCGAACCACACTTAAAAACAGCATTTCAAAATTTTCTATCCATACTCCATCGGAAATATCAAGCAAATCGGGACGAGGCGGATCGCCGAAACTATTAACCACTGCATCAATTCGCCCAAATTTTTTTAAGGTGACTTGAACCAAACGTTCTAAATCTTCCAGGATAGATATTGAACCTTGAACGGCAATGCCATCTAACTCTTGAGCTAAACTCAAAACACTTTCACTTCGCGCCATTAAGGAAACAATATACCCCTGTGCTGTCAACTCCCGCGCACATCCCGCACCAATTCCACGACTCGCTGCTGTTACAATCGCAACCTTCTTTGAATTCATTTTTTTGTCTTGATTGATTAACTTAAAATCAGCATAACTTTTGCTCATTAAGAAGAGAAGTCCCAGTAATGGCAAAATATTTATGCCCATTAGGAACAAATGTCGATTCCAGAGTTTCTTAAGCAATATCCAGACATTAAGATTGATTTGCGACTGAGCGATCGCTTTGTCGATTTAGTTGTAGAGGGAATTGATATAGCAATTCGCTTAGGCGATCTCGAAGACTCTAGCTTAATTCGCAGGCATTTGGGACACGCCCACTTTGCCATTTGCGCTTCACCCACCTATCTTAGAACTTACGGTACACCTAACACGCCCCAAGATTTAGTACATCATAATTGTCTTCGTTATATATTTAATGGGCAACCTGTACCTTGGGAATTCTTGATTGATAAAACCTGGCACAAAATTTCAGTAAACGGCACATTTAATTCTGATAACGGTGGCGCATTAAAAAACACTGCGATCGCTGGGTTGGGAATTACTCGACTATTGAGTTTTCAGGTTCACGAAGAAATTCAACAAAAGCGATTGGAGTTACTATTTCCCGAGCAATTGCCACTAGGATTAGTAGTTCAAGCAGTATTTACTCATCAGCGCAATCTGTCTCCACGAGTCCAGGTTTTTCTAGAATTTCTTACAGCTTACTGCGCTAAAGTTTTTTAGTATGAAAAGAGCAAGAAAAAGAGAAAAGAAAATTTATTAATCAGAAAATCAGAACATTTTTTGGACTAATAGGCAAGACAAGCAAATACTTGATTTCTAAACTAATAGAACAAGTAATTTAGTACCTTTTGCTTATATATTATGCAATCTGTCTATTTCATCTTATCTATAATTGGTTTAGTTTTACCATACTCAAAATTTATCTCTTTTATTGCAGCGAATGGATTAGACTTACAACTATTTTGGACTCAGCTATTTGCTAACCAAATCTCAAGTTTTTTTGCTCTAGACTTGTTAATTTCTGTCGTAGTGTTTTGGATTTTTGTTTTTAGGGAAGGGACAAAATTGCAAATGAAATTTCTTTGGCTTTATATTGTTCTAGACTTATTAATTGGCTTGTCTTTTGCCTTACCTTTATTTCTTTTCGTGCGATCGCGAAAAATAGATAAGGCTCAATCGTCTCATTTAGCGACACAGATAATGGGAGAAGCAAAATGATAACAGTATTTCTCCTCAGGAGATGGCGAATTGTCAAGTGGTCAACTATATTTATTGCAACTGTTTTTGCCCTCATACTATTAGCAAACGGAATTAATGAGTCCAGTTTCCGTATTGCTATCAGATTTACCGCCCGTTCTTCTTGTATCTTATTTTTATTAGCTTTTTGTGCCTCTTCTTTGCGTAGGCTTGGCTCAACTGCGATAACTAACTGGCTATTACATAACCGTCGCTATTTAGGATTATCAATGGCGGTATCTCATGGATTTCATGCAGTTGCGATCGCTGGAGTAGCTATTTTAACTTCAGAAAATATGGTGCGAGATAATCATTCAGCTAACTTAGGTTATGTATTTATCATCTTAATGACCATTACTTCCTTTAAATATCCTGCTGCTATTTTAGGAAGACGTAACTGGCGTATTTTGCATACTGTGGGAATGTATTACCTCTGGTTATCATTTACTTATGCTTTCAGCGAAAGATTAAATGAGTCGTGGTTAATTTATTTTCCTTTTGTCGCCATCTTGATTTTGGCGTTTGTCTTACGTTTTATTCCTGTTAAAAATAAACTACAGAATATTCAATAAGACTTCAATATTTTCAGAAAAAAATACTATCAACTAGATACACAGTGTTAGTTTAATTTGAATTTCAATCACAGTTACAAGAGTCAAAGTTAAAAGAGTAAAAAATCCCGCCTAGTATATAAATACCAGATGGGATTTAGCTTAAAAGCTTATGGCTTATCGCCTATAGCTATAAACAAATCACTATTAAGTTCAAATAAGTTCAAATTCTTAATTGACTAGATCTTATGATTTAGCTGCTTGACGTTCTTTAGCTTCAGCAATTACCTCTTCAGCAACATTCTTAGGACAAGGTGCATAATTAGAGAACTCCATAGAGAACTGACCACGTCCAGAAGTCATAGTACGCAAGTCACCGATGTAACCAAACATTTCGCTTAAAGGCACATCTGCTTTAATACGAACACCCATAGGAGTAGAATTTTGGGATTTAATCATGCCACGACGACGGTTAAGATCGCCAATTACATCACCCATATGATCATCGGGAGTAAATACGTCTACATTCATGATTGGCTCAAGCATTTGAGGACCAGCTTTGGGTATAGACTGACGATAACCAGATTTAGCCGCAATTTCAAAAGCGATCGCACTAGAGTCTACAGGGTGAAACGCACCATCATTGAGGGTGATTTTTATATCCACAAGAGGGAATCCTGCGAGGACACCTTTTTCAATACTGGCTGCAAAACCTTTTTCTACCGCAGGCCAAAATTCTCTAGGAACGTTACCACCAGTAACTTTGGACTCAAACTCAAAGCCAGAACCTGGTTCACCAGGCTCG
>JASJDX010000316.1 GCA_030064975.1 Pleurocapsa sp. MO_192.B19 | reverse complement strand
ACACTGTTGCCAATTCTGCCACAGCCTCCAATTACCAAAACTTTTTTAGACATCGGGTAATCCTTTGGTAATACTACTTATATATTCATTAAAGTTATCCATTACTCAATTTTAGTTGCGATTGCCCGGAGCGCACCAGCGAAGCTGATCGTGATGAATACAGTCGCTTAATTCTCTAGAAAATTTTTTATATTCATATTGCTTGTGTAGTCATTAAAACTAGCAAACCTTTTAAGCTGCTCACCATTCAAATTTCAAAAGCTATCTAGACTCCACAATAGGCTTGGCTATTGAAAAATACAGTTTAAATGCGTAACAGCTTAATCCTTATTTGTTATCAAATTACTTGATTTTAAGACAGTATCTTTACTTAACTCAAGTTTATTTTTTAGGCAATTACTTTCTCGAAATTTTAAGAAAACTATTTTGTAGTTCATAAGAAATTTATACAAAAAGAATCTTGTTGATACTTTTAAAAATAATCTTACATATTTCATACAAAATTCATTTAGATGATAAGTACTTACGACTATTATTTATTTATAGATTAATTTTGAAACAAAATATTTTTCAGAATTAATTTAATTAGTATATTTGGCTATTTTAAATATGCTAAATATAAGCATTTTCAAATTTATAAAATAGGCAATTATACATAAAATTAGCTATCTAAAATAATAACAATATATTACGTACTTAATCTAGCTATAAACCATTGTTTATTTCTAGCTAATTTTACTCATACAAAAAATCAAAAAACTTACAAAGAAAATTTTTTTTATGGTTATTTTTTCAGGAACTTCAGGTAATGACATCTTAAACGGTGATCTTGGGTGTGATTTACTAAAAGGATTTGATGGCAATGACGAAATCAACGGAGGAGACGGCAATGATAGGTTGTATGGTGGTTCAGGTGACGATGTAGTTGACGGCGGTTCAGGTAATGATCTTATCCGCCTAGGTCGTGGTCGAGATACTTTTGTTCTAAGCTCAGACAATGGATTTGATCTTGTGCTGGACTTTAAAAATGGGGAGGATAAAATTCGGCTTAATGATGGACTTACCTTTAATAACCTGGAAATATTCAGTCAGGGAAGCAATACGATTATTAGAAACCTGATAACAGGCGAAAATTTAGCAGAGCTTAGAGATGTAAGTTCAACAGATATTGATATTGATGACTTTATTTTTGAAGAAGCTCCTGCTTTAGACTTAGAGTTTCGCAGTCTTAATGGTAGTGGCAATAACTTATCAAATGAAAACCTAGGTCAAGCTGGAGAAATTTATCGACGGGTTGGCGAAACCAATTATGCTGATGGTGGTGAAATAGACGATAGTTTACCAAATGCAAGATTTATTAGTAATCGCATTTTTAACGACCTTCATGTCAATTTATTTTCAGAAAATAATGCCAGCCATTTGGTTTTTGTCTGGGGACAATTTTTAGACCACACTTTTGGATTAGCACAAGGAGGAGGAGAAGAGGCAAATATTGCTTTCGATAATAATGACCCCTTAGAAGATTTCCGAAATGATTTTGGTAGCATTAGATTTAACCGTTCTGAAAGCACAATAGTAGACGGTCAAAGAGAGCAAATTAATACTGTTAGCTCTTTCATCGACGGTTGGGCTATCTATGGCGGAACTGAAGCAAGATTGGAATGGTTGCGCGAAGGAGTGGTAGATGGCGATCTGTCCAACAATAGCGCTAAATTACTCTTGCCAGATGGCTATTTACCCCGCGCCGATGCTCGTGGCGACCATACTACAGCACCACAAATGGCTTTAATGTCTCGCTTGATGTCCGATCCAGCCTCGGCTATTGTAGCAGGGGATGTTAGAGCTAACGAAAATACTGGCTTGACAGCAACACATACCCTATTTGCCCGCGAACACAATCGTATCGTGGATCTTCTTCCCGAAAATCTTGACGAAGAAACTAAATTCCAGATCGCTCGTAAGATTGTTATTGCTGAGCAACAGTATATTACTTACAACGAATACTTACCTTCGATCGGAATCGAACTAGACCCGTATCAAGGCTATGACCCTAATGTCGATCCAAGTCTCACTAATGAATTTGCTACTGTTGGCTATCGCGCTCACAGCATGGTTCACGGAGACTTTGATTTTGATCGACGTAATCTATCCGATGCAGATCTAGCCATCTTGGAATCACAGGGAGTTATTAGAGATGGAGGTCAGATTGAAGTACCCGTCAATGCTCAATCTGGCAACCCCAGCGTAGTAAATAAAGTTGGTTTAGGGGCTGTGTTTGAAGGACTTGTAGAAACTAACTACAACAATGATGAACAGATAGATAACCAGTTGCGCAGTATTCTCTTCCAAATTCCTCAATTCGAAGGCGGGGAAGGAGAATTTACAGATGGCCCTCCAATTGAGAATCTTTTCACTGGGGTAGTAGATATAGGTGCGATCGACATTCAACGCGGACGAGATCACGGTATACTCTCTTACAATGACCTGCGCGAGGCTTATGGACTAGATCGCTATGATTCATTTTATGACATTACTGGAGAAGATCCTGAAGCCATCAAAGCATTTGTAGACTCTGCGGATCTTGAAGATGTAGATGGAACCCAGATCACCTCTGCAGATCTAATATTTGACGCTAAGGATATATATCTTGACGATCCTAGTATTATAGATTTTATTGCAGTCTTGGATGAAAATGGCGAGGTAGAAGCAGATCCTCAAGAGATTGCCGACTTACTAGCTGAGAACGAAGAAGTTGAAGGCATAACTTCCATACGAAGATCGACTGTTGCCGCTCGCTTAGAAGCTGTTTATGAAGACATAGACAAAGTCGATGCTTTTACAGGTATGCTTGCAGAAGAACATCTCCCTGGCACGGAATTTGGCGAACTACAAAAAGCTATCTGGGAAGCTCAATTTGAAGATCTCCGAGATGGCGATCGATTCTTCTACCTTAACGATCCAGATTTGGTCGAGATTGAGACCCAATTCGGTATTAGCTATCAGCATAGTTTAGGCGACATTATCGCTTACAATACTGATTTGGACAGGGGCGATATTTTTGAAAATGTTTTTATCACTGAACCACATTTAGGAGCAGAGGAAGAGGTAGTTGAAATTTAGAAAATCACTTTGACGATTTGACGATTCAACAGAAATGAGTTTGTTGGCGAAATTAACAAAATGAGGAGTTTGCCAACAAACTCAAAGATTAATCTACTGTAAAAGTAGTGCAACCTCAATGAGGTTGCCTTTTTTTAGTTAGTTATTTTTACATATATAATTTTTGTCTAGAGTATCGAGAAAACTATAAACAAGGAGACATCACTAAACAGCAATAAGTTCAAGATAAAATGGAAAAGCTTATAGAATATTAGCAAAATTTACAATAACTGCTATGACAATAAGTAATCTTTATTTTTTAACTGTTAATTACAATTCTAGCTGGTTAATTACCCGTTTAATTAAATCTTTACCTCATAGAGCTGAACATAACTATAAACTAATTATTGTTAATAATTCTCCTAATGATAAAGAAATATTTAAATTAGAAAATGATTATACAAAAATAATCAAAGCTGATAAAAATTTAGGTTTTGGGAAGGCTTGTAATTTGGGTTTGACCTGGATCGAACATAATAATAATAATAATAATAATAATGCTCTTGTTTGGTTGATTAACCCTGATGCTTATTTTACTACTAATATTTTATCTACAGCAATCGCATTCTTCAAAAATCATCCACAGATCTCAATTTTAGGTACTACCGTTTATAATTCTGACGGAGAAATAACTTTTGCTGGAGGAACTTTTATACCAGGCAAAGCTAGTTTATCTATCATTAATTCCTTACCACCAGATTTAAGCCAAGATTATATCAAGACTGATTGGGTAAGTGGTTGCAGCTTATTAATTAACCTGGCTAATTTTCCCAAATGTCCCCAATTTGATCCTCGCTATTTTTTATATTACGAAGATTTAGATTTTTGTCTCCGCTATAGTCAACAGGGACATCAGATTGCTGTTACTCACTTGTTAAAAGTGCTACACGAGACATCTTCTATTACCAACCGCAATGTATTCCAAAAATATAAACACATTACCCAAAGCTATTTAATCCACATTGAAAAGCATGGCAATTATTCAATTTTCTTCCTAACTAACATCAGAATCTTGCTCAATACCCTGAGATTAATCATCATCAAACCTCAACAAGGATTAGGCAAACTAGTTGGTTTTTATAATTATTGGCAAACAAAACTTCTTACTTAAAAAAATCTTGTTTATATAGATGTTTAACTATCATCCCATCAGTAAGATTATATTGTAGAGGAGTAATAGTTATATAGCGATCGCGAATTGCTTGAACGTCAGTTAGAATATGAGGTGGTAAGTTAATATCCTCTGGCTGTTCAATATCTTCAATAATTTCCCCCTCAAGCCAATAATAACTCTTTCCACGAGGATCGAATCTTTTTTCAAATTTCTCAATATAGCGACGTAAACCCTGACGAGTGACTAATACTCCTGCTATTTCTGAAGCTTTTACAGGAGGAATATTAACACTCAGCAGCGGTGCTTTAGGGTAATGTTTAGTAGCTAATTGTTGTAGCAACTTAAGAGCGAAATCGGCAGCGGGTTGAAACTCAAAATCAGTAAAACTTGCCAAACTAAAAGCAACGCTGGGAATTCCTTCTAATACTCCCTCCATCGCCGCAGATACCGTACCAGAATATAAAACATCCGTACCTAAATTTGGGCCATGATTAATTCCTGAAAAAACAATATCGGGACGAGTTTTTAACACAGCACTGAGAGCAAACTTAACACAGTCAGCAGGAGTCCCCGAACAAGACCAGGCAACTACTTTATTATCAAAGACAGAATCAATTTCTTTGGCTCTAATTGGTTGATGAAGAGTTAAACCATGACCAGTAGCCGAACGTTCGCGATCTGGACAGACAACTGTTACCTGATGCCCAGCCTGGGCTAAAGTGTTAGCTAAAGTACGAACGCCCGAAGCGAAAATACCATCATCGTTACTAATTAAGATATTGCTCATCGATCATCCGTGATAGTTGATTTAGTTATTGCTACAAACCATAGCAAAAAATGGCTTAAACAGATGCTTAAGTTCCTTTCTCATATTAGAGATTATTTTTGCTTAACGAGTACAACTAAAGATATGATAGAACGTCTAATGTGAATTGGCGGTAAGAAAATAGGGATTTTTAATTCACATTAGGCGTGAGCAAATAACAATTTATCGATTCAAAATTGACAGACAACTAGGCAACTACTTTAGCTTGAGACCAAATATCATTTTGATCTTCGCCGTATTTGTTTCTAATAGTTGCCCAAGCTTGCTGTTCGGCTTTGGTTTCGTCATCTGTCTCATCTAAAACTGTGTTGTAGCTGTCGATAAAGACTTGCTGTGCAGCTTCTGATAGATGCGATCGAACTTCGGGAGATAAGTCTTCTACTTCGTTGCAGCCATCAGGACAAGCACGGGTTAGGGTAGAATTATTGATATGCATCTCTTCGCCACCAGCACTCTCAATCAATAATTTATATTCGCCAGATTTAGCTTTAGGTACTTCTGCCATTAACAAGAACTCACCTGCCTTCAAACGAGTTTCATAGATTGCAGCTTGATCCTCAGGCATTCCTAAAGTTGTCAATGCCGAAGCTAAACCCGCACCAGCACTACCAGCGATCGCCCCAGTAGCTGCTCCTAGAAGTACAGCGGAAATAGGTCCTGCGGCAACTACAGAACCAATAAAGGGAATAAACAACACTCCTACTCCAGTAAGCAAGCTGAGAAGAGAGCCAAATAAAGAGCCGAAAACTGCACCAGTACGCAAGCCACCCCAGATGACATCTCTCTTAGAGATGAACCCTGCAATGGGACTCTCGGACTGAAAGTTTTGACCCATTATCGAAATATGGTCTTGAGGTATGCCCCGATAGATCAAACGACGGACAACATTATCTACTTGCTTTTCTTCTTTCAAAACGGCGGTGATAGTACGTTCTGCTTGATACTCTTCTGTCATCTGATATAACTCCTCTTTAATAATTGGATTACTGATATTTTCATGACTAGCTATGGAGGGAAATATGGCTAGGTAATCAAAAGCGATCAGTAACCAGTTATCAGGCATTGTATCGGACGATTATGAAGACGTCATTAGGGAATTTTAGTTTTCCACAGAATGATAACTTTTCAAATCCTACCAAACATCAATAGACCTGTCTTGAAAATAGAAGCTGGAACAACGTAAATTCGTAGATTATTCTATTTTCATCCCTGGGTTGTGAACGATAGTTCATGGCATCTCTTGCATAAGTTCTTAGTTGTCGTAAATTTTTGACCAATGATTAATAACAAATGACAAAAAACTATTAACTTTTGATACTTGAGATTACTTATGCCAGAGGTCTAATCATCTGTCAGAGATAGTTAATTTAGCAGGAGACCCAGGCCGAGTATAAATACTTGCTGATTACTCTTTACTGGTTACTGATTACTGAGCTGATTAGGCATTGACTGCTGGTTTTGTTTCTGTTCCAGAGCGATCGCCACTACCATTCAAATTTTCACCCTCGAGGAAAGAACGTAGCATCCAAGCCATTTCTTCGTGTTGTTCCATCAATCCTGTTAAGAAGTCGGCAGTACCTTCGTCGTGATACTCATCGCCACACTTGTCGATATCTTCTCTTAAGTTACGGATTATTTGTTCATGGTCTTGCACCAAGCGATCGACCATTTGATTAGCCGAAGGAAGATCGTTAGGATGCTCTTTTATAGTACCGTACTGAATGAATCCTGCTGCTGTTCCCAGAGGATAACCGCCCAATGCGCGAACTCTCTCTGCGGTAGCATCAATGTTCATGGTTAAAGCGTTGTAGTGTTCTTCCCACAAAGTATGTAAAGTACGGAATTGAGGTCCAACGACATCCCAGTGATACTTTTTGGTTTTGATAATTAGTAGATATTGATCGGCAAGATCGCGGTTCAATAACTCAATTACTCCATGACGCTGTTCTTCTGTCAGTCCAATATTTAAGTTAGGCATAAAACTATTATTTGTATTATTTGTATGATTTCACTTTTATTAGAGCAATATATGGAGCGATCGCGCATCTATATTAAGAAAGATTACCTGCTTGTAGGTCTTACTTTAGATGTAGTTATCAAGTAATAAAAGAAAGAAAAATGTAATTAATCGGTAAAAGATTGAGTAAATTGCGCATGACTGTCAGGGCGGATCTTCCTACCGTATTTGCGGGCATAAACTTGAGTCAATTCTGCACCAAATAAAAGAATTTGAGCCGAATAAAATACCCAGGCAAGAAAGACAATCAGAGAACCAGCAGCACCATAAGCCGAACCCAAACTACCTCTACCCAAATATATACCAATTAAGAATTTTCCCAGAGTAAATAGTAAAGCTGTAATTATCGCTCCCACCCAAACATCTTTCCAGCGAATCTTAACATCGGGAAGATATTTATAGATTAGGGCAAATAACAGAGAAATCAAGCCAAACGAAATAGCCACATTTAGCAGTTGCCACAGAGGACTCAAACCTGGAATTAAATTGATTTCTAATTTACTGATACCAGACAAAATCGCACTAAGTATTAAGGATACCAGTAATAAAAAGCCGATCGCCAGTACCATGCCAAAGGATAATAGTCGCTTACGAATAAACTGCCAAATACCACCGTCTGGTTTGGCTTTGACATTCCACACCGTATTGAGTGCCTCTTGTAGTTGAGCAAATACCCCTGATGCACCAATAAGTAAAACTACAATACTAATGATTGAAGCAATGCTACCAAGTTGCGGCTGATTGGCATTGGCTAAAGCCGTTTCGATCGCTTGCGCCCCTTGTTGTCCAACTAATCCGTTTATTTGTTCAACTATCTCTCCTTTAGCCGCATCTTGACCAAAAACCGCACCCGCGATCGCGATCGCAATTACCAATAAAGGAGTAATAGAAAATACGGTATAGTATGCTAAGGCGGCGGCTAATAAAGAAGCTTTATCTTGCTGCCATTCACTAAAAGCTTCTTTTAACAGCCTAAAAATTGTTTTAATTCGGATCTGCATCAATAAAAAAATCTAACAACTGCCCGCAATTTTGCA
>JASJDX010000315.1 GCA_030064975.1 Pleurocapsa sp. MO_192.B19 | reverse complement strand
TCTCTCTACAGCCAACTTTTGGTCAGGCAATTGCTTTAGAAATAAATCTCTTCATTTTCACATTTCCCGATCGAGCTAAACTCATCAATAAAAAGTTGACCAACTAATTGCTAGCTGCCGACATTGCATAGTAATCTGTGACCATTGGTCAAGCTTGAGTATAATTGACAGGTTTAAATTATTTAATACTCAGACTAAGCTTAATGGAAATCATTCTGACTCTTAGTGTTCTGACTCTAGCCTTGATTGCCTTTATCTTTGAATGGTTTCCTGTCGATCTAACTGCCATCATGATTGCAATCATTTTGATGCTTTTGAGGTTGGTTACTCTCGAAGAAGGAATTGCTGGTTTTGGTAACACCGCAACGATTACGGTGATGGCGATGTTTATTCTAAGTGCAGGAGTAACTCGGACTGGGGCAATTCAGGTAGTTAGGGATCTACTGTTGGCATGGAGTGGCAAAAATGCTTTTCAGCAGATTATGGTCATGGGCATGATTGTAGGTCCAATCAGTGCTTTTATCAATAATACGGCAGTAGTAGCAATTTTCATCCCAATTATTGAAGATTTTGCCAAAAAGCAGGGATTTTCTAGTTCTAAGTTACTTATTCCCTTATCATTTGCCTCGATTTTAGGGGGGACATTAACTTTAATTGGTACTTCTACTAATATTTTGGCTAGTAGTTTATCAGCCAAACTAGGACAAGGAGAATTTCAATTATTTCAATTTACTAAATTAGGAATTATTATTTTTGTTATTGGTTTAGTATATATTGCGATCGCCGCACCTCGAATTTTACATTATCGTAACTCTCCCAAAACTGGTCGACTCAGTGAAGATTACGAAATTAAAGATTACGTTACTGAAGTAGTTGTTTCCTCTAGTTCTAGTTTGATTGGGCAAACTTTACGACAAAGTGAAATTCAGCGTAAGTTTGATATTGACGTATTAGAAATAATTCATAATGGTATTCATTTTCCTCAACCTATTGCCGATAAAAAAATTAGAGCAGGAGATATCTTAATTGTCAGGGGTAGCAAAGATACCTTAATCCAAATTAAAGCCGAAAGAGGTATTGAAATTCTACCTGATATCAAGTTTAGTCAAGAGCAACTAGAGGCAGAATTAAATACAGGAGAAGAAAAAATTGGTGAGGTGCTAATTCTATCTAACTCTCGTTTTATCGGGGCAACCTTGAAAGATTTACGCTTCCGTCAACGTCGAAATGCTACAGTATTGGCTATTCGTCGGGGAGAAGAGGTATTAAGAGAAAGATTAGGAAAAGTCCCCTTGCGTTTTGGTGATTTGCTATTAGTCCAGGGGCCAAAACAAAGCTTTTTAGGTTTGCAAACTTCACGAGAATTATTAGTCTTAGAACAACGGGATGTGGAAAACTTGCGACTAGACAAAGCTAAAATTGCCGTAGGTATCTGTCTGGCAGTCATTTTAGCTTCAGCATTTAATTTGGCACCAATTTTGGTTAGTGCTTTGGCAGGGGTAGTGCTGATGGTTTTGACTGGCTGTCTCAAACCAGGAGAGATCTATGGCGCAGTGCGTTGGGATGTGATTTTTTTATTAGCTGGATTAATTCCTTTAGGAACAGCAATGCAAAATTCTGGCGCAACTGAATATTTAGCTAAATCTATATTATCAATCGGCAATAATTTATCAGGTTACTGGATTTTATTGTTTTTCTATCTTATTACAACAATACTCACTTCAATTCTATCCAATAATGCTGCCGTTTTATTAATGATTCCCATTAGTGTTCAAGTCGCTCAATCATTAGATTTAAATCCCTTTGCTATTATGTTTGCAGTTACTTTTGCTGCTTCTAATAGCTTTATGACTCCTATTGCCTACCAAACTAATACTATGGTTTATGGGCCAGGAGGATATCGATTTATAGATTTTGTTCGCTTGGGAACACCCCTAAGTATTATTGTTGGGTTGATTACTCCTGCCCTAATTATTTGGCTGTATGGTTTATAGAATATATTATTGAGCTGACTTTGCTCAAAAGACATAAGCTATAAGGTAGGAGACAGAAGTTTTAGTTATACTTAAGCTATCTTTCTATTAAATAGTGTTTTCTTAATAAATGAAAATTAAACTTGAAATTTAGCTAAAAAATATCTGAATATTTTTTGGCTCAAGCAAAACCAAAATATCTATGGGAAAATTACGATTGACACTACAATCGAAAAATCCTCAAAGCAATTAAATCTCTCTTAAACTTTCTCTTAAACAGTTGCTATTGCTTCAGTTGCTTTCTCAGAAGAGAGCTTGGCTTTAATTAAAGATGAATTAAACTTAATTTTAGTTTCTTTAGAGGCTATTGCTTTATTATCGATGTGAGGCATCTCTTGTCGACAGTGGCTACAAAACCAGTAACTACGTTGATTTCCGATGTGACGGAGCATTGAGCCAGAGCAGCAGGGGCAAGTGTTGTTGATATTCATAAGCTTTATTTACCTTTACTTTGTTAAACAAAAATTATTAAAAACTTAATGAGGCTAAATATTATATATCTCTAATATAAATAATATTTTTGAGATGTGCGCAAATTGTGAGAATCTGCAACATATATATCAATAAACTTTAAGCTTTCCAAATATCACTGTCATTTTTAATAGGTAAATGTTAAGCAAATTTAAAGCATAGTTTTTTTGAAAATTCATTAAAAACATTTTGAATTAAATTTCCCAAATTATCTGTAGTGTCTGACACTTTATGGACTAAAATCACGAAAAATAATTACTGTACTGTCAGCGTGTTTGGCGATCGCTTCGGGAATATTGCCTTTAACCGCATTTTGTAATAATCCTTCATTGCTAGCCCCCAAAATTAGCAAGCTATATTTTCTACGTTTGATCAGGTTAATAATGGTTTCTGATACTGAGTAGGAAGGAATCAGCAGAGGATAAATCGGGCAACTCAGAGTGTTTTTGAGCAAATTAACAGCTTGCTCAAAATCATGAGTACGAGGTTGAGATTGTTCAGGAGAATATACTTGACATAGTTGCAATTTGGGGGGAATTTGAGACAAATTAGTCAAAGCAGGTAAAACAGTTAATAGCTTATTAATGCGATCGCCTCCTGTAGTAGGAATAAGCCATTTGTGTTGTAGATCGAGTTGTTGCGGGAAAGTGTGGGATAACTTGCCCAGTTTAACCAGCATTAAGTCGCAAGTTGCTTGTTTAATTAAAGAGTCAACTACATTACCAAAAATCGATTCAATACTAAAGGTTTGACCTTTCCATCCCATTAAAAGTAAATTTATATGTTCTCGGGTAATGGTTTCCAAGATTGCTTCACTGACATCGGTAGCAACGCGAATTTGAGTATGTACAGGAATAGCTGATTTTTGACCCCATTTTTCCAAACGCTGCATTAACTGGCGACTATTAGCCGTTTCCACTTCAGCTTGTGCAGGATAGACATGATAAGGCACACATATCACCCGCAGACATTCAATTTCGTACTGATGATATTTAGCGATCGCTGCTGCTATTTCTAGCAATCGAGAGATGTTATCAGGGTTTACCAAAGGTAATAAGAGCCGCCCTTTTCCCGTAGCGGGGGAACGAGTTTGATACACCACATAAGAAGGTTCATATCTAGCCTTTTGTTGATGATCGCAATTCAACTGCTTGGCTTCCGCTTTGATAATATCGCTGCGGGTAATAATGCCCAGTAGTTTGGAGCCTTCAGTTACAGGTAAACGGGAAAGTTGATAACGATTAAGCAAATAAAGCACATCTGCCAAAGAAGTATCAGGACTGACACAAATGGGCCGGGGGGTCATAATTTCCTTGAGTAAAGTAGTGGCGGCTTTCTTACTATCCTCAGAAATGTCTGACTGAGTAATAATGCCTACTAGTTTTTCGTCCTCTACCACAGGAAAACCACGATGATGAGATCGCGACATTGCCAGGATTACTTCTGAAATCTTAAGATTACTAGAGAGGGTTTCTACCCGTGACTGCATGACATCATCTGCTGTAAGTTCTGCCATAAAGTCATTTTGGGGATGTTCTTCTGTAAGTTCAATACCACTGGCTTCTAATAAATGTTCATATAAAGAGCCTTGAGAGACACTTTCGGCGACGATATATGCCACTGCCGAAGTAATCATCAGAGGTAACACCAAATTAAAATCCGCCGTCATCTCAAAAATAATGATGATTGCTGTTACAGGAACTCTGACCACTGCTGTAAAAAACGCTCCCATCCCGACTAAGGCAAAAGTAGAGGGAGATTCGGAACTAATTAGTCCAATCTCAGCAATACCTACTAGGTATCCCAAAGCCGAACCCAATACCAAAGCAGGAGCAAATAAGCCTCCTGGCGCACCCGAACTATATACCAAGATTGTGAGACAAAACTGAGCCACAAACACTACTGCGGTAGTCTGCCAGGTAAATTGTCCTGCAATTAATAGTTCTCGTAAACCCGCATTATCTTGGAAAAAGGACGGTAACCAAGCGACGATCGTTCCTGAGATTAATCCAGCTAAGCCAATACGTAAAGGTATAGCCAGAGGTAAACTACGACTAAACTTCATGCCCCGTATAATAGAGCGGTTAAAGATACCACCAAAGATGCCTGCTAAAATACCCAGCAAGATATAAAAAGGAATTTCTGGGATAGTAAAATTACCATGCTGGGTAGAATTTAGTACCTTTAATGGCAGATTGAGATCTGCCGATCCCAAGATGCGGGAGACAACTGCCCCAGTAAAAGAGGCGGCGATCGCAGTTTCTAGAGTTAAACCTGAAATATCTCGCATCAACTCTTCTACCACAAAAAATACCCCTGCAATGGGAGTATTAAACCCTGCTGCCAAACCTGCTGCTGCCCCTGCGGCGATCATCTGACGGCGGTTAGTAGGAGAGTTAGGAATCCAGCGACTAACCTGCGCCCCCAAAGCTGCACCAATATGGACTGTAGGGCCTCGACGACCTAAAGTAAAACCCGCTCCCACAATCAGAATAGTTGCCAGAGTTTTAACTAAAGCTGTTCTGAGATTCAAAACAATAGGGTATTTAGCCAAAGCTGCCTTTACCTGAGGAATACCACCACCTGCGGCGGATGGGGATAAAAGTTCGATCACCCCACCAGCTAAAATGCCTGCAATCAATCCCACCAGAGGCAAGAGGATTTTTGCGCCCACTAAATTTAGTGTATGAACGCGCCATCCACCCAGCCAGCCAATTCCCTGTTTGAGTAGCACCGCAGCCAAAGCCGAAAATAATCCAATTAAACAGGCTTCGATAAGAGCGTAGCGCGTATCTAAAGAACTACTTGCTAGCCATGAAGATTTACGCCAATTGGCAAGCATTTGTTTCATCATAAAATGTTGAGAGGATATTCAGTCCTCGCCCCAAAACAGGGCTGAGTTATTGAATCTCTTAGATAAATTTGGGCTTAAATTATTGCTATCTTTATCCTAAACTGCGATCGGCTTGATAGCGAATGGTTAATAACAAGTAATTGATGGATACAAGAAATCTTAAAATAATAAGTAGCTGATTTAAGGATTTTTATGGTGTCTAATGACCTGTTAAAAACTAAATTTTTCATACCATCAAGCAAATCCAATTTAGTTAAACGCGATTACGCTGCGCGTAGCCTTCGGATCGCCTCATTAAATATTTACATCAAGGGACAAAAAGAAAATTAACCCTAATTTCTGCTCCGCCTGGATTTGGTAAAACTACTTTGTTGGCAGAATGGCTCAATCAAACAGAATTGACATTTACCTTTTTATCTCTCGACGAACGAGATAATGACCCCATCAGATTCTGGACTTATTTTGTAGCAGCACTACGAAAAATACAGCCGCAATTAGGAGAAGCAACAGTTGCTCTAATGCGCTCTTGTGAAACTGATTTTGAGTTTTTTCTGACTCCACTATTAAATGAAATTTCCGCTCTTGAAACAGATATTTTGTTAGTTATCGACGATTATCATGCGATCGCAACACCATTAATTCATCAATCTCTTACTTTTTTTTTGAACCATCTATCCTCTTGGGTTCATGTAGTTATTGCTAGTCGTTGCGATCCACCTCTCCCTTTGGCACGTCTGAGAGCTAGAGGGGAGTTGAGCGAACTACGAGCATCAGAACTTCGTTTTACTGCTGATGAAACAAAGGGTTTCGTCCGCCAGATCATGAAACTCAATTTATCTGATGAACAAGTAGGAGCTTTGCAGACAAAAGTAGAAGGATGGATTGCGGGATTACAAATGGCTACTTTGTCTTTGAAACAATCTGTCAATATATCTACTTGGATTCAGTCATTACAAGGCAATCAACGCTATATTTGGGATTATTTGACAGAGGAAGTATTAGAACAACAACCAGCCACTCTCAAATCTTTTTTATTAAAAACCTCAATCCTAGATCGTTTGTGTGGCTCTGTTTGCGATGCAGTTCTTCAAGCAGAAAATAGTACAGAGACACTAAACTATTTAGATCGAATCAATTTGTTTGTTATCTCTTTAGACGATAAACGTTGCTGGTATCGCTATCATCATCTTTTTGGCGAACTGCTATGCCATTACTTGCAGAAACAAGAACCCGATCGAGTTCCTGAATATCATCGTCGCGCTGCCAGGTGGTATGAACAGCAACAGCAAATAGATGAAGCATTCAAGCACGCCTTAGCAGCTGAAGATTGGGAATTGGCAGCAGATTTAGTCGAAAAAGATGCTTGTAAACTAATTATAGATGCTGATGTTGCTACTCTTTTTAATCGCCTCGAAGCACTACCCAACGAGATAATTTGCATTCGCCCTTGGCTCTGTGTTTACTATGCTTGGACACTTTGGTTTAGTTCAGGTGATATTGCTGGAGCACGACATTATCTGGAAGATGCAAAACTTGCCGTCCAAGCTAGACCCCTACCCCAGAATCAACCCAGTTGGACAAATCACCCCTTAGCTAGCGAAGTTACCGAATTTTGGTCAAATATAGCCGTTCTCAGAAGTTATCTAGCTCACGAACGAGGAGACATAACAGAAGCAATTCGTCTGGCACAAGAAGCTCTGAAAATTGTACCTGAATACAATTATTGGTTGCGATCGCTAATTTTAATGAATTTGGGCGGAAGCTATTATTTTATTGATGAATTCGAACAAGCAGAACTGATTTTAGCTGAAGCAGTAGCAGTAAGTTCTCAATGTAAAAAAGCAGATAAGATTAAGTCAGCATTTATCGATCGCACTGCTGAATCAGCAGTCACTTCATTGTGTTTGCGGGCAGAACTAAAAGAACTTCACGGAGAATTTAAAACGGCGATCGCTCTTGGTCAAGAAGCACTGGAAATAGCAACCAAACGCCATTGGCTAGAAACCGTACCAGGGATTTTTGCTCAAGCAATAATGGGTAAGCAACTATTACAGCAAAATCAACTGGAGCAAGCAACTCATTATCTAACTCAGGGTAGCGATCGCAGTAGTCCTCTTAAAAAATCAGCTTTTACCACCATACGTCATCTTTATCTGGCATTAGTACGTCAAGCTCAGGGAAATTTTACAGGTGCATGGCAAGCAATTGAGAAGGAAGAACAGATAGAACGAAGTCGCCAACGGGGTTTTAGTTTTGAGTTCCCCACCTTTTTCTCTCTCGATTTAGTCAAAGTTAGATTATGGTTAGCTCAAGGAAATATAGGTGAAGCGATAAGTTGGGTGCATTCAAGAGGATTAGGAATAGATGACGAGCTAACTTACAATTGCGAACCCGATTATATTACTCTAGCTCGGATTTTGATTGCTCAAGAAAAGTGGTCAGAAGCACTTCATCTGCTTATGCGACTCCAAAAGTCAACTGAATTAAAGCAACGTATAGCCAGATTAATCGAAATTTTAATCTTACAAACCACAGTTTATCAAGCTCAAAATCAACTCGATCTTAGCTTGAATCAACTCGATCGCGTCTTATCTTTAGTCCATCCCCAAGGATATCTGCGTCTGTTTTTAGATGCCGGGGAATCTATGAGAGAGCTTTTACATCATGCTGCTAACAGAGATATTAATTCTAACTATGTGAATTATTTATTAAGAGCTTTTGATAATGTTGAACCATCTACCAGGACTAAAACTCAACCTTTAATTGATCCCTTAAGCGATCGTGAATTAGAAATTCTACAACA
>JASJDX010000314.1 GCA_030064975.1 Pleurocapsa sp. MO_192.B19 | reverse complement strand
TATTAGACCTGTCTTGAAAATAGAAGCTAGAACAACGTAAATTCATAGATTCTTCTATTTTCATCCCTGGGTTGTGAACGATAGTTCATGGTATCTCTTGCACGAATAATTTTGTAAATGCTCAAATGCTTTTTAACATCTGCAATTTCGAGAATTAATACTAAATCTTGATAAGGTAAAAATTTGAGGAAGTCGTGAAAAAACTAAAGCGATCGCGATTTGCAAACTTCAATCTGCCGATTCTGCCGAGGTGTTTTGATTTAGTTAGTGGGTAGTGGAGGTTTTTTTGGGGATTATAAGGTTGAAGTTCAAAGCAACAGTCAATCTCCATGTTCTTATCAAATAGATCTTGATTCTCGTTTACCAATACGCCGTCGATCGACACGCAGCAAAAAACTAACTGATAATTAACCACTAACTACTAACCATTAACAATGATACTCACAAATTCCTCAACTTATCGGTCCATGATTAAAGCTGTAAAGAGTATTGGAGAACCGGTAAATGCAAACCCCATCAAATATCAAAGACAACTTTTTATATCCTATTGGCAATTACTACGGGGAGTTCACGCCTCAGAATTTAGCTTTTGATGCTAACTTACAATTATTTGCTCAACAAGTAATGTATCTTTGCAATCTCGAAGCCAACGGCAAAATGAAGCCAGAAGATACCTATAACGAGATTAAAAAGTTTTGGAAGCAGCTCAAATATTCTAAAAAAGAATTGCTAGACAATACAAACTTTAGTAACCAATAGCGAGTGGTTATGCACGATGACCGAAAAAAACAACATTATTACTTTAAAAGACTTAGCCTATGGCGCGATCGCCAAACACAGTCGTAAGATATTCAAGTATGAAGCGAGAGTCTTGCAGGATAAAGATCCAGAAGACTTACACCAGATGCGGGTAGGGATGAGAAGGTTAAGAAGTGCGATCGCGTGCTTTGCTGTAGTGGTAGACTTACCAGAGATAGCAACCGAAAAAAACATTGCTAACATCGGTCGTACTTTGGGAAAACTGCGGGATTTAGATATTTTGTTAGCCGTATTGCAAGATGATTATCGACCGTTACTGCCAGCAGAAGAGCAAAAAAGCCTAGACAAAGCGATTAAATCTCTAAATAGAAAACGCAAACGCGAACTAAGACAAGTTCGTAAAACTCTTAACGGCAAACTGTATTTTCATCTCGAACAAGGACTAAAAGGTTGGTTGGATCGACCCATATATCAAAAAATAGGTGACTGTTTTGTTTATCCTCTGCTACCAGACCTACTCTTACCTCAGGTTAGTCAACTACTACTGCATCATGGTTGGTTAGTTGGGGTAGAAATAAAAGAGGGGCAAATTGAATTTCCTCAAATTTTAAATCGAGAGGCGATAGAACTAATAATAAGCAGAGAAGACATATTATTACTTCACGGTTTGCGTAAATCAGCCAAAAAAACTCGCTACAGTTTAGAATTATTCGCTCGGTTTTACGGCGATACTTATCATCAATACCTCGATCGCATCGAGCAAATTCAAGAAATTCTCGGACAAATTCAAGATACTCATGTTTTACGGAAGGTATTAGAAAAAGCTTTAAAATCGGCGATTGCCGAACAAATGCCTAAACTAGCTGAACTACTGCTAAAAACTCGCTATCAAAAATGGCTCGAATGGCAAACCCTACAACAACAATTTCTTGACGATCGAATCCGTACAGAATTTAGACAGACAATAATTCAGTCAGAAGTTAAAACTCAAGGGTTTTAAACAATTAACTATCCAATAACAAACAACAACTACCTACTAACTACTAACCATGCCACCTAGACAAGTCGTCAATATTAATCATTTAAATCATGTCTTTGGCAAAGGGGAACTACGCAAACCCGTATTGTTTGATGTGGATTTGAATATCTATGCGGGAGAGATTGTCATCATGACTGGTCCTTCTGGTAGTGGTAAAACTACCTTGTTGACTCTGATTGGCGGATTGCGATCGGTGCAGTCAGGTAGCGTCAAAATTCTGGGACAAGAACTTTATGGTGCTAGTAAAGCTGAGTTAGTACAGGTTCGCAATCAAATTGGCTTTATTTTTCAATCTCATAATCTGTTGTCTTGTCTGACGGTAGAACAGAATGTACGAATGTCTCTCAGACTGCACAGAGATATTGACTTTGATCGGCGCACTCAAATAACGACACATATTCTGGAAGAAGTGGGATTAGGAGACAGACTAAACTTTTATCCCGACAGTCTTTCTGGAGGACAACAACAACGAGTGGCGATCGCTCGTGCTTTGGTCAGTAAACCTCAATTGGTATTGGCTGACGAACCCACCGCAGCCCTGGACAGCAAATCGGGACGTAACATTGTCGAGATTATGCAGCAGCTAGCCAAAGAACAAGGCTGCACGATTTTATTAGTAACCCACGACAACCGCATTCTCGATATTGCCGATCGCATTGTGCATATGGAAGATGGCAGATTAGCCAAAGATATGGCTTTAGTCGATCATTGATTTTTTCGGTTCTACCGAACTTACTGTGTAAAACTAACTAGCAAACTGCCAAGTTAAAAAGCTTCTAAGTTCAAAGTTATCAAAATTTCTAAAGCCAAAAGCTCTTCTTTTTATCAACTTCAGTTTGTTATTAATTCCTTCGACTATTCCTTGTGTAGTTCCTTCATCAAAATAAGCAATAATTTCTCCTATCCATCTTTTTATTGTTCCAAAACTTTTAGGAAAATATTTGGACACATCTTTTAGCCAATCTGCTATTTCTAATAGTCCTTCACCCCAATTTTTCTGGGTTTCAAAAATATTTCGGAGTTTCTCTTTTAAACAGTGCATTTCGATTAAGATAGGAGCTACTTCTTGAACCTCTTTGAGCTTCTCTTTCTCAGATTCTTTCAAATCTGATTGATTTTTTAACAAGACATATTTACTCTTAGCCAGTCCTGACAAGATTTTATCCTTTTTGGATTTGTTTTTAAGTTTTTCTGCTTCTCTTTTTATTTTTCTTCTAGCTCCATCCAATTCATCATTTACTTGCTTCATTACATGAAATCTATCCGCTACTATTGTTGCTTGAGGTATTAATTCTTCAGCTATGTTTTTATAAGTTTTCCAAAGGTCTATACTTATTTCTTCTATTTCTGATAAAACTTCTTCTCCCCAAGCTTCTAGGTATTCGGCAATTGCTTTTTTGGTTCTTTGCTCTACAAGTCCTACTACTTTTTTCTTTTCTAAATCTACTAAAACTACATAATAATTTCTTTGCCCTTTTACTACTGCTATTTCATCAATTCCTAATTTCTTTAAGTTGACAGGTTTTTCTGCGACCAAGTCTAACCCTAAATCTTTCAACATTGTTTCAATTTCTTGTTCGCTCAAATCATTTCTTTTGGCAACATTTCGGATGTCACTATTTAAAACTTCTTCAATTATTTTTTCAACAAATCTTTTGGTATGCAATCTTTTTCTTCTAACAAACTCTAATTCTTCAGTAAACTTATTTTGACAATGAGGGCATCGCATTCTTCGGCGATTTACTTTTAAATAAACTGCTTGTTGTCCAAAGGATAAATCTCGTACCGTTTGGAAATTATTTTGATGTAATAAATCAGTAGTTTGACCACAAGCGGGACAAACAACTTGTTTGTGAGTATTTTCCAATGATAAGATTATTCCTATCCCTTCAATTAGACGATAATCTATAACTTTGACTCCCGATAAATTTACCAATCGAGTCATTAGATAAAGTTCGGAATTTGATGCCATTTTATTTGAATTGATAAATATGAGCGTCTATATAAATAAGAATCAACCAGGTTAATCGACAAAAGTCAAGTCTGGTATAGCTTCTATTTCGCGATCGCCTTCTTTGTCAAAAAAAAATCTTGATGGATTTTACACAGTAAGTTCGGTAGAACCTAATTAATTTATCACTTTTAACTTATTGATTGCGCTTATCAGCGCGTAGTTAGAAAAATTTATTTGAATTAAGGAGTTTAATTATGGCTACAGCTAGTCGTAGAACTACAAGAGCTACTAGTAAAAATGGTGCTAGTACCAATGGCAAAAGTAAAACTACTAAAACATCGGCTAAAGTTACCCCAGAAAAGTTAGCCAGTACCTTAATTGCTGCGGCACAGAAAAAGTTTGGCGTAAAGCTCGACACCAGAGAGCAGAGGATCGCGAAAAAGGTTGGTTATGCTACTAGAGAACGCTTGGGAAAGAATCTTCTCGGCTTGGCTAAAGATGACTTTAGTTGGGATACTTGGAATAAAATCTTTGCCAAAATCTTCGGCGAACCTACCGACCTCAAATATCCACCCGAAATCGTAGCTGGGGCAATGGCAATCATCTATCACGATGTCCCCACAGAACCCAAAGCAGCAGTTCAAGCTTTGATCGATTATAACGACCGTTCTTTAGAAGAGCGCAATCGACGAGAACGAGAAGAACGGGAAAATGATGACTTGAACGATATTGAGGAATTACTCGATGAAGATAATGAACTAGATGAGGAGGAGGATTTAGATTTTGTCGATGAAGACGAAGATGAAGACTTAGAAGACTTTGATGATGATGAACTTGATGATTTTGACGAAGATTAATCTATTGAAATAGTTTCGATTAAACCCTATCCCTTCACCTCCATCAGGTTGGGTAGAGGACTTCCACCTCCAAGTTGTTGGCCATGCCTGGCACACTGGAATTTCTGCGACAAGTTGTCGCAGTATTCGATTGCTACGAACAGATTCGCCAAGCCGTCGCATATCCCAAAGATTACGGGCAGAAAAACCTTTAAGATGAGGAAAACTCTTTTTTAAGTCTTTCGAGAGACTTTCCACCACAGATTTTCCCCATTTTTCCTGCTCTTGTTTGAGTAGAATCTTTTCTCCAATATCAAGGTACAGTTCGATCAATGAACGATTGACTGACAAAGCAGTTTTGATTTGAGCAGATTGTATATTCTGCTTGATTTCTGCCAAAAATACTCGGTATCCTTCGGTATGAAAGAAAATTTCTTTTTTAGGACTCATTACTAATTTTTGGTTTTAGTCTCTTAAGCTAAAGCATTCTAATCATGATACGATTCGTCTTTATACCTCCAAATATCCCGACTTATTCATTGTCATTATCGCCTAGTTAAATCTTTCTGCATCACCTCAATCGCCTTTTTAGATAAGGGTATTGGTTGCTGTTGATTGAATGAAATTGCCAGCTCGACAATTCTCTGTAAATATCCCGCAGATTTACCATCAGTCCGAGCTTTTAGATACCACTGCCATAGCTGATTTTGCCTTTTTCTGTAAGCTTCCCAGTCCAACAAAAACATCTCTTCCTCTGCTGTAGAAAAAGTAGTTTGCTTGACCGACCGATTAATTCGCTGTTGTGTCAGTTCATCTCTATCTAATGCCTTAGCAAACATCAACCAGTCTTCTTTTGCTGGAACATAACGCCTATTTTCCAATAATTGCTCGTTCCAATCCTTTCCTAATAATGGTCGCAATCTCAAAACCCTTGGCAGCAATTTAGCAATACGCCAGGACATTTCTTCTCCAGGGCGATCGCTATCTAACGCCAAGATAATTGTCGTTCCTTCTTCAGCAGCATCGGTCAATATAGATATTGGAATACTCCCCGCACCGTCAACAGAAATATAAATCGTTCTACCATAAATATAATCTCCCCTCAAAGCAGCCAATGAAATAGCATCAATGGGAGATTCAACCAGAAATATCTTATGGACAACACCTTCACCAATACCAAAGAAAAACCACCCTTCATTCCTCCTAGTTCCTGGGGTGAGTAATTTAAGATTGCCAGATATACCCCTCAAACTAGCTCCTACCGCCTCACCCATTTGAAAATCTTCGGTTATCGAATATCGGAAAAACATCACATTACTGCGGATGTCTGCATCGATTTTTCCTTGCTGGTGGAGGGTATCGACCAGATAACAGGGTAATCCCCGACGGTCGATTAGATACTCTCTTACATCCTTCCATTTGCCAGGATTGGCTTCGCCAGTGCGCGGAGCGCAATCGCGCCGATTACATCTGGGTGGTTTTTCTGGTTCTTTGACCTTGGGTAGAATATTTTTGTTAGGTTTTTTTGAGGGAAAATCTATCGGTTTACCCCATAAAAAATCCATCGCCGTAACAAAATCGCACTGGAGGACGTGAGTCACCAAACTGATTGCACCACCACCGCCAGTCTGTGCCAGATGATCGAAGAAAACTCCTTGATTAGAATCGATTGAAATTGTACAGCCACTAATGCGCCATTTCTTCTTATCGTGACCATCCCGTTCCATTCCCAAACGCTGAGCAACTTCTTCTAAATCGAATTGACGTACCTCTTCAACTATTTCTGGTGGATAAATGGGAGTTTTACTATTCGATCTCAATTGCATTATTCCCCTAGCCTCGATACATTCCTCGACAGCGAGGATAATGCTTCGGTATCTCCCTGGCTAATAGCTAGAAGAAAAGAAGCAACCTGTACGTCAATATCTGCTTCAAATAATGCTGACTTTAAGGGACTACCCCTTCTAACCAAACTAATAGCTTGATTGACCTTAGTTTGAGTCTTTTCATCAATATCCAATATTCCCTGTTGAACTATTTTTTGCCAGCCAAAATAAAGATCGTGCGCTTTGAGAACGTTGTCTACTCGCTCGTCAAAGTTGACATCTTTTACTGGAGACTGTTTGGGAGGTTGCTTGGTGAGGTAGATGGATAAATCTTCTTCTCGATTTATTAGTTTTGTTGGTTTATCTTTATTTTCAGTTCGAGTAAGATCTTCTCGATCCCTGTCTAATTCTTCCCGAACTAAATCTTGGAATTGAGTAGCTGTATCTGGTATTTTCTGCTCGATTTCATTACCTCTATCTCCCTCAAGTCGCTGTAAAGAACCACTTATTTTCTCTTGTTGTTGCTGTATTTCTACTACCTTACTTTCGGAAACATCGGAACTCAAATCTGCTTCCGTTTTAGATATTGGTGAAGAAGCAGAATTCCCATCTTGTCTGACAAAAGAAAATTGGTCGAGAGCCATTTCTGCTAATGATGAAATTACTGCCAAGTCAATCTCGGCAGCTTGAGCCGATTCAATAACAGTTAGCTCCCCATTCCTCACTAAAGCAATAAAACGCCTGACCTTACTGACTACTGGGTCATCTGCTGTGGTAAATCCGCGCTCGATTGCTAGAGTCAATCCACGAGTCACGTCATCTAAATTAGCAGCACGACCATAACTAACTTTGATTGTCTGGCGATCGATATCTGCAATAGTCTTACGAGTTTGAGGGGTAATCTTGATTCCCAGATTGGCAACGCTGTTACTATGATTAATTTGGAAATTGTAGACGCGACTGACTCCATTAACATCGACAGTTTTTGCTACTAGATTCGTTATTCTTGTAGTCGTTGCCCCTGGAAATTCTAGTTCTTCAATTGGCAATAAAAAGATAGTTTGAGCCGTACCCGACTCGATGGGAAAATCGGTATTGTAAACTACTCGCGAAGCATCCCCCAAACCAATATAGGCAATCGCCTCATCGGTCGCTGAAAAATCAATTACAGCAATCCTGCCTGGATTGACCGAGACATTTATACTCTTGGCGATCGCTGTTTCTTGACTGACCTGCTCGTAGTTTAAGTTAGTTGCTATGGTAGATTCTGCTGCTAATACCGATGCTTGAGCTAGAAGTACCCCACTCATAGCTGCCGTACTTGCAGCTAACAGGGGAAGATAAAAAGTTAAATTGGGTAATTTTAATATTTTCATTTGGCTAAAAATTTGGATGTGTGAGTTAGATAAGTAAAAATTAAATTCCCAGGAAAATCCAGTTATCGCGCTGGAAACTAAAGAATGGAATTGGTCCGATAAAATAAGGCGTACATCCTAAATCGACAAACGGAGTTTTGGCACAGATCCGAAAAAAGATGGCTGTCTCTACACTGTCAGTAGTTTCGTCTGTTCCCCAAATAGTAAATTTAAACGCCTTACCAAAGGGATGCCTCCCCGTCGGCTCTTTACCACAGTTGACTGCACCCAATACTCCGTGTCCGCCATTAACACCCCAAGGAGCATTAGGACAAATGTTGCCCGTTTCGGGATCTCTTCCTGCTATCCACTGCACCCCTTCGGTTGGTAATCTCCAACTACTCCCCGAAT
>JASJDX010000313.1 GCA_030064975.1 Pleurocapsa sp. MO_192.B19 | reverse complement strand
GATTGGGCGGAGCCCACCGCCAGAGGCGATTGGCTCTGCCACCGCGCTCCGCGCGATCGCCAGTTCCGCCCATCCCCCAAGCGTAATTCTACCGTTATCCATTGTCATTAGGCAAAGATTATTGAGAAGTAGCCTTGGGCTGAAACCCTTATTTGATGGTGCTTTCAGAGAAGCCGTGAAAAGTCAGCTTTTAACTTTGTAATAGAACGAGAGAGAGAGTCTTTGCAAGTGAGCATAGAGCTTGGCGCGAATCTCAGTTACAATGCGAGAAGCTGCTAAAGACATAGTTACTAAACTGACATAAGCAGCAGCAGCCCGTAGCCCCGAAACTCCAACAATACCGATAGAAAAGATTAACAGCAGCACCATTGAGTTAGCATCTGCTAACATCGGAAATTTTGCAGCAGATACATCGGTGTCATGCAATATGACATAATCAAAAATAAATTTCAAAGGCCAAGGACGTAAGAGTTGAGCTACAACTTCCACAACTAATCCTATAAAAGAAACGCTTAACAGCAGTTTTTGTTGACGAATCTGTGGCCAAAATTCCTTTACTATCCGCCGTAACCCAGGCAACGATCGACCTGAGCTTGTGGATTTTTGTTGTTTGCTAAAAGCGGATTCTTGCATCATGGCAACAGCTATTATCAACTAGAAAATAAGATTAGTGTTGTTGCAATGCTCTCTATTCATCAAGTTATTGCTCGGTGATTAACTATGTATGAAGCTTTTGTGAGAGAATTTTCATAAACTTGAGGCGAGTAAAATGAAGAGAAAAACCCTACAACCCTGATTGAGACTATGGTTAAGCCTCGCCAACCCAAGCCAACATTACAATTTGTGGATTCGTACTGTCAACTTTATCAAAACCTATTTCCAGAGGTAAGAAGCTTTGAGAACTTGAAATATCTTCATGTTGGCATGATTTCTGAGATAAAAAGAACGACTTTGCCAGCGATCGCCCTTCGGGCGGTGGCAGAGCCAATCGCCAAAATAGTTGGACTAAATAATGAACAATCTCTGCATCTGTTTTTTCTTTTGGTCTTTGTAATTCATATAATCTAATCCGATTCTTCCTAACCATTGCCTGACTGTGTTATAGTTAGGAGCATTTTGAAGATTTTCGAGGTTTTTTGCCTCCTTTTTTCGCCTTTATTTCCTTTTTTTCGATATTTATTTGAATTTACTCATCCCTCATCCCTCATCCCTTGTTTGTTTACTGTCCACCAAGCCAAACCATAAGGTTGAACTGGCTTGTTAAACTGATGGCGATAATAAACGCGAATTTTATAACGTTCTGTAGTGGGAATGGGGCAAAAAATATGTTCTACACTATCTTCAGGACTAGAAGAAGAACAAGTGTTTCTCATGTTGCTATCTTCTTCAACAGGCAGAAGATAAACATCAAGATTATTCAAACCGCGATCGCGAAAAGTCTCCCCCACATCATATTGCTGATTGCGATTAAAATCATTCAGCATTACTAGGCGATCCCAAACTAAAGTAATCGCTGCATGGCTTCCTGCTACCAAAGGTTGTGGCAAATAATATTCCTGATAACTATTGGCTGCCACCTTTCCATAATCCCAACCCATCACATCAACAGATTTGTCCTTAGTGGCTTGTCCTGCGCTAAACTGCTGATATGCTCGCCATACATTGAGATGACCTGTACCCATCTGAATATCTAGAGGAACACGGGGGTTTTGATAAGCATCAGAATCAAACCAATCGTGGTTTTTTTCTCCCAAAAGCGTACGCTCCATATTGAGTAACAAACCATCTCCTCGATCAGCAATTTTATCGGCCGAGTTCAGCAAAACTGCCTTCATTACTTCGTGACGGCGGGAATCAATACTCCAGGTAGATGATTGAGATTTATTCTGTAATAGGCGATTATCTCCATATTCCTGCAATAATGCCACTGCTCCCGTAATGTGTGGTGCGGCAAAACTGGTACCATTAACTTTTTCGCTTTTTCCTTTCTGATTGTAAACAGAAATTTGTCCTCCAGGGGCAAGTAAACTAATAGCACGCCTAATTCCAAAATTAATTTCTTTTTTAATAAAGCTACGTCCAATTCCTTCTGGTAAGGCACTTAAATTAGCAAAATCAACTTTATTAAATTTGCCTTCTCTTTTCGTTGTGTAGGCAGTGGTAATTCCATTAAAATTATCCGTAGGAATTGGAATTCCTCCTTTCCCTTGGTTTCCAGCTATTACGTATAAAACATCATGCTGCCTAGCAGACCAATCAATACAGGAAGTTAATAAAGCCTTGCCGTCTAACTTAGCATTATCTCGCTCATCTCGCTCTAGAGACTCTCCAAAGCTAAAATTAATTGCTCTAATATCATCGCTGTTTTGCTGAGCAATATGTTGAGTTGCCAAACATTCTTGAGCCTGTCCTCCTTCATTCAAAGAGCCTACTGCCGAGGCATATAGTTCAGCTTCTGGGGCAATTCCTTGCAGGTATTTATTTTTAGCAATCATCACTTGTGCAACCATACTGGCATGGTCGTCCACATTTTTATCAGGTTTTGGAGGTTCGTTACGATAAAAAACTGCTTGAGGAGAAATCGCTTTTAGGCTGTTAGCTGCTTTATCTTTACCTAATTTTACAGGACGACCTACTTCTACCTGACCAATACCAATTTTTCGACCCAACAAATTATAGGGAGCTTGATGCAATCGACGAGCATTGACTCCTTTTTTCCCTATAGAATCGTGTAAAGCTATAGCAGGAGTAACAAAGCCAGAAATTACCAAACTAGAAATCAGCCAAATTGCTTTTCTACCCATATTTTTTGTAAATTATTATCGGATTTCACTACTTTTTAGCGTAATTACCGTACTAATTATGACAAAAGCTTGCCGAAATAGTGTATCTTAGGCTAAAAGTATGTCAGGTTAATCTGCAAACTTCAGGCTTGAGATAATAAATAAGTGTAAAGCCAAGCAGAAAGCCAGACCATAAACTATTTATTCAACATATCATAACAGGCAAGATTGAGCGTATGACAAAACAAGTTGCGCATCCCATGATGAAATTGCAACGCAAGGTATCTTCCTTGGTAGATTCAAAGATCGTCAAACCAGATGATCGAATCGGCAAAATTGCCCTTTTAATGGGTAATGACTGGTCATATTGGAAAAACGAATTGCTAGATTTCGACTTTTCTCCCCAAGACCCGATCCAAGAACTATTATCCGTAGAAGATTGGGACGAAGACTAATTGTGGCATCAGTCGTAAGTAATAATATGTAATAATATTAATTCAATTATTATTGTTATTGTTGGTTTATTGTTGCTTGCGACTTATTTTAAGGCTGTTGTTTCAATACAAATACAAAAATATATCAACTTAAACTTAGAGACAGGCTGATAAGGCATCTAATAGTTCTTTGGCTGTTGTATAACGGTCTCTTGGTTCAGGTTGACAAGCAATAGTTAATACCTGAGCCAGATTTTGAGGTAGATTAGGGATACTGCTAATATTAAACTCAAATTTATTACTCTGATAGCGATAATATTGCATCGGAGCTTTTCCTGTTAAGAGAAAAATGATCGTTGTGCCAACCCCGTAAATATCAGATTGGGGACAGGGCTTACCCCGATATTGTTCTGGCGCACTATATCCTTCTACTCCAATACGAGTTTCTAAAGCAGTGCCCAGTTCTTTTACTGCACCAAAATCAAGCAGCATTAAGCGGTTGTCTAAGTTACGTAGCATTAAATTAGCTGGTTTGATATCTCGATGCACCAGAGGTGGCTCTAAATTATGCAAATATTCTAGAATTTCACTAATCTGAATCATCCAGCGAATAGTTCTTTCTGGGTCTGTTGGGCCACGTTGGTTAACAAATTGCTCTAAATTATGACCATGGATTAACTCCATGACTAGATATTTACGATTGTTCTCGACGAAAAAGTCATAATATTTAGGAATACCTGGATGTTCCAAAGATTTCAAAATTCTAGCTTCTCTTTCAAATAGCTCTCTAGCTTTAGCAATACGAGCCATGTCTGTATTCATCTCTTTGAGAACTAGAAGTAGAGGGGCATTCTGTACTGTACGATGGCGATCCCAAGCTAAATAAGTAGTTCCCATTCCTCCCCGACCCAAAGTTCGCAAAACTTGATAAGAGCCAATAAAATGCTCTTCATCGACAATAGGCTGACCGCAATGTCGGCAAAAAATGCTTCCTTCTGGATTGTCTCCATGGTCACAAACAGTAGTAGTTTCTAAGATATTAGTTTGTTCAACTTCTACTAGTTTTTTAGCTAAATAAGATTCTAGTTCAAACTTAAATACTGGACCATTTTCTGCTAAGCGAATTAGATCATCATGCTTTAATATAGCCTCGGTCACAAAAGTATTGTTAACTAAAGTGCCATTAGTCCCTCTACTAATTAACTGCCATTCTTCCAGCTGAGGATTGATTAGCTTTAATTCTAAATGCTGCCGAGAGACTTGAAAATAACCATGTAAAACAATATCATTATTTTGAGCTCTACCAATACGAATCACTGATTGCTCAGAAAACTCCCATTGCTGTAAGGGTTGATTGGTCTGCGGTTCTAAAAGTGTGAAAATGACCATATTTGGACAAATATAAATTAAATTAGCACAAAATAAGCTATTGTTATTTATAAATTTAGAAGTTAGGTTTTAACTTAATTCTAACCAGAATGGCAGTGATGTTATCGTGACCATTGTAGTTGTTAGCAAAATCCACTAGTTTGAATAAACCTTCTTGGATATCACTACCAGAACTAATTAAAGGTTCAAGATAAGTTTGCCAATGTTTTTCTAATAAATTATTGTCAGAAAGACCATCAGAACAAAGCAATAATAGGCAATCTTCAGTAATTTCCATAAATTGCACATCAGGTCGAACATAGTTGCTCCGCCTTGGCCCCAACGCCTGAGTTAATTGATATGCATCTGGGCGGCCATAGGCAATATCTGGTTCAACACCTCGATTAATTTCTCTCTGACCAACTTCATGATCTATGGTCAACTGTTCTAGTCCTTGCTTGCGAGTAATACGATAAATACGACTATCTCCTACATGAGCGATCGCCAGTTGAGTATCTTGTAGTAAAGCCATTACTAATGTCGTTCCCATTCTACCGCTACCAGAGCGAGAGTTATCTATATTGGTTTGATATAAAACTTCATTAGCTAATAATATCCCCTGTTCAATAGTTTTTTGCTCTGGTAATTCTTCTTTCCAATGGGTTTGAAAATATTTTTGCAAGTTTTCCACTGCCATGGCACTAGCAACTTCTCCCGCAGCGTGTCCTCCCATGCCGTCACAAACTAAATACAAGCCACGAACCTTCAGATTATTTTCTGCGTTATTTTCTACCTTTTCAACTGCAGTTTTGACTCCAAAAAAGTCTTCATTATGATCTCTATGTGAACCAATATCGGTACAGCTAACATCAGTAATGCTTCTCAGCTGCATTGGTATCATTGCTGTTGGCTGTTCTTCAAATTCACTACTATACATCATTTCTTCATCTTCATCTTCATCAAAGAAGTTTCCTAGTTTAGATGCTCCTAGATTATAGTTAGATTCAGGTTGAGTAATGTTCACTTGAGAATAATTTGTATGAATATCAAAGGACTCAATCTCGTCTTCATCAAGACCAAGATTATGAAGTTCTAGTCGTAACTGCTCTATTTTGTCAATTTCTCCTGATATAACTCTGTCGAGTAGTCGATTAAGATTATCTAAATTATCTAAATTGGATTGGGTAAAGCAAAGTTGCCAAGTTTTAGCTAAATCTTTCAAGCTAGGGGGATTATCTATTGGATCCATATATAGTTGCTGCAAACATAAAGCTTGATCTTCATCTATGCGTAAATTTTTAGTGACTAATAAACTTTGAGCGCAGCTTATTTGATGTAAAGCTTGCCACAGCTTTGCCATTTCATCTAGAAACCAAATAATTTGTAGTAGTGGCAACTTTTGCTGTGACCACAATTCCGTAAGTAATGTCCATTGAGAACGATCTGGCAATAAAACAACTCCTTGGTCTTGCTGTTGCCAAGCATCATAAATTTCAGGCACTGTAGGGGTATATTTTTCTAAAATTAAATAGGGTAAAGCATGAATAGGTAGTCCGACTAAGTTCCAATTTTGGCTTACGGATAAATAAGAATTATTTAAATTTTGACTTAGTTGGTTAAACAAGTCCGTTTGCTGTTTTTGTAAGGTTGCTAAATGCGATTTTTGCCAAGGATATTGATCGATTACTTTACCTTGAATAAATATACTGTCTGAATTGTGCTGAATGGTTTCTAAAAATTTTTCTGAGCTTGAATTGCGCTCAATTGCATAGCGCTTAAGAGCATGGCTATTGTTTTGGTCAATTTGTAACAAAGATTTTGTTTCTTCTTTAACTTCGGCAAATAAGTCAAATAAATTTTCGATTGCTAATTGAGAATTGCCTTGAGCCAATTTTGGTTTAGCTATTGATTCTTCGGCTACTTTTTTTTGCAAAATTATTGCCCAAAGTACAGTATGGTTTGCTGCACCACAAAAGCTACAAGTTTTTGATTCGATTGGAATAATAGCTTGACATTCACAACATTTTTTATCTACTAAAGAAAAACCACAACTTTGACAGAATTTATGATCTTTGGGATTTTCAAACTTGCACTGAGAACAAATAAGCATACTATATCTTCCTTAAAATATATTAGTTTTATCTATAATTTGGTTTATATTGATTGATTTTTTTTTATCTAGTTAATATAGCGGTATTTTTACAAGTCATGAGCCAATTTTTACTCATAATAATAATTCGCTGCTGAGAGTAATTATTTAGCTGAAAGTAACTGTTTAAATCTGGCAACAAAAATGAATGGTTGAGCAAAATTAATTTAATTGACACAATTAACTGACTAAGGAAAATAACGCAATTATATCCGCGATCTTAGCCCATCGTTTTTTTTTGGCAATCTCTCTGAAAAATAGTAGTCCACCACAGAAATTATGATACTAAATCCTGTTGAAATACCATACTTAAAAATTAGGTGAAGGCAGAAGTCAGTCCTAAAGGATACCGCTGAGTCCTACGGACTTGCTTCGCAAACGCATAAGGGCAGGAGGCAGAAGACTTCGAGCCTAATTAAAACTCCCAATGTAAAGTATGTTTTCAGAATCGAATTTGGTATGACAGGTTAAGTTGAGGATATAAACGCTTCAATTTAACTCTTGCATCTTGATTGCTAAAACGCCAATTAAATGTTGCTTGTTGTCGATTAACGTGAGCGTCCAACGAATTAAATTCGTTGGACGCTCACGTTGATTACGTTCCTTTTCTCATGAGGCTGTTTCTTATTTAATTGTCTCTAGATTGGGAATTCGTCTCTTCAGACACTGACGAGAAAGAACAGACAGTTCAATTTCAACCATATTTAACGAACTGCCCTTAGTACAGGACAAAACTTGCACTATATGGCGTTTGCGCCCTTTAACTTTTTTGCCACTATCAAAACCGCAGACCGCACCCTTTTTTCTCTGGTTTTGACCGATTGAGAGTCAGCGATCGCAACTGTTGAATTTATTTCTCTGCCTTGACCTTGCCTTATTTGTGAGCGTAACTGGTCATGAATTTGCTCCCATATTCCTTTCCGCTGCCATTTTGGGAAATAACCATATACTGTGGTGTGAGGTGGTAAATCATGAGGTAGCATTTCCCATTGACAACCTGTGCGTTGAACGTAGAAAATACCATTGAGAATTTCCCTTTAATCAACTTTTCTGGGATGCCCAAAGCCTCTTGGTAAAGGTAGTAATGGGTTCAACACCTCCCATTCAGCATCGCTTAAATCACGCTTGATAAGGTTTTCTCTTGGGTGCTGCAATTTGAGGAAGACGACTCATTTACATCAATTTATTCAACATCAACTAGCTTATCTTCTACTAATATTGACTTTTTCTCTCTTTAGATTCTCTTTACGAATTAGCTCTTAAAAAGATACTTAGTCCAGCTTGAACTGTTATAGCTAAAAGCTAAGAACTTTTGT
>JASJDX010000312.1 GCA_030064975.1 Pleurocapsa sp. MO_192.B19 | reverse complement strand
TCTTAGGAGTTGTTTAAAAATAAGTTCGGCCTTTTTGAGTTGATTATTGAGTCTCCACCGTTATCTGTTGGGTATCTTAGGCCGAACTTATTTCTGAACAGGCCCTTAGCCGTTGAGTTAATTGAACAAGCCAGGAAGAGAAACCTACCCTTCACTACCGTGTTGATGGACAGTTGGTATCTGGCCCCCGATATCGTAGCCACTCTGAAAGAGCAGCAGTTGGATTGGGTCAGTCTACTCAAAAAGAATCGGAAGCTGGAAGTTAACAGTTTTGTGCTCCGCGATGAAGGAGGGAAACCGATTACTCTAACTGATCCTCACATCAAAGTCGAAGAGTTAGTGCCACTGATTCCACGCACCCCTTACCGAAAAGTGAAGGTGGGGGAGAAATCTTACTGGTGTTTTACTCGCAGTCTGAGAATTCCCCCCTTTGGAAAAGTCCGTCTGGTCATCAGTTTTGAAAATCCTGAGTTGACCGGGACTTATGCCGTATTGCTCAGCAACCGAACTAATTGGTCAGCGAAGAAAATCCTCGCTACTTACCTACAACGTTGGCCCATAGAAACCTTCTATCAGGACAGTAAGGGACATCTGGGTTTGGATAAATATCGCATGCGCAGCACCGAAGCCATTCAAAAACATTGGTGTCTGGTGTTCGTGGCTTATTCACTCCTGCATCTGGCTTGTTTACCTTCTTCACTGATACCAGGCAGAGGGAAAATTCCTTCACACCCCATCAAAACCATTGGGGAAGTATGTCGACAACAAGGACAGAAGTTGATTGAAGACCTGATTTTATTAGCTCATAACCAACTTCAACAAGGTCAATCAGCAACTGATGTCTTTTCGCGTTTATTTGCCAAGCAACGCAAGGAGGTACCTGCTTGATGAGTTGGCGATTGCCCTTCGGGCAGTGGCTTCGCCAATCGCCGAATTCAAATCACAACAGTCGAGTTCTGTCCATGTTTTTACCCAAACATTCTTGTTTTCTATTATGAGGCTTTACTTTAATAGCTAAAACTATGTGGTTCAAAACGCAGTAATTTCCGTTAATGTGATCAAACAAGCTGGCTCCAATTTTGGCAACTAAACCAGATGTGGTAACTTCCTCTGAAGCCCTTTCGATGTAAATCTTTATAACCCTGAGTTCAATTTGGGCTTCTGTACGAAGATAATTAATAGTTGAGGGCCAAAAACACGAAGCGAGGAATCGATGATTGTTGGCCTTGTTTGAGGGACTTGGGGTCAGCAGCCAGCTCCAGGGTTCGATTTAAGATGTTTAGAACCACTCTGGGGAAAACGAATACGGAACGGAGGCTTGGGTGTCATGGGAAAAAGCCAATTGATGAAAATTCTGGGAATTTTCCTCTGGCTAGTGATAGCGAGTAGCTCAGCATTTTTCGCCAAGACGTCATCTGCACAAGAACATGGGGTCAAGGTCGCCCCGTTGTTAGATGGCTTGGGGGACTACAGTTATCTAGTGTCAGACTGCTCTGGACCAGCTCAACAGTTCTTCGATCAAGGACTGCGACTGTTCTACGGCTTCTACTTTCCAGAGGCAGTGGCTTCCTTTCGAGAAGCAGCACGCTTAGACCCTGACTGCCCCATGACCTATTGGGGTGAAGCTATGGCGATCGCACCGATTCCCAACAGCCGCTACTTTGGCTCTCCCGACGACCCAAAGGGGGCGGGTGCGGAAGCTATAGCCCGTGCGAGCCATCTGGTAGAGCATGCATCCGATAAAGAGCGGGGACTGCTCGAAGCACTGCAAATCCTGTACGATTCGTCCGCTGAACCAGAATCTTCACAGAGAGATCGCGGCTACGTCAACGCGCTGGGGGCCCTCCACGAACGCTACCCCAATGACCCGGAAGTGGGAACGTTGTATGCTTTAGCGCTGATGACAGCTTCACCCTGGGATTACTGGACGCCAGACGGTCAGCCACGTCCCGGTACGACTGAGGCTATGGCAGCACTAAACAGTGTGCTGAACGGTCATCCCGAGCACCCAGGAGCCAACCACTTATTCATTCATCTGATGGAAAACTCACAACATCCAGAATTGGCATTGCCGCACGCTGAACGCCTGAGCCATGCCATGCCAGGAGCCGGTCACATCGTCCACATGCCGTCACACATTTACATACGAACGGGCCGATACGCGGAGGTAGTGGAAAGTAACCAGCGTTCGTTAGCGGCAGACCGAAAATTTGTCGCCGCTTGGGGTAATCATCAGCTTCCGCTAGGGGTCTCCTCCTCTTCTCTCTCGGCGACAAATCATGGTGTGCACGCGGAGGACTTTCTCCACATGGCTGCCGTTCTCCAGGGTAATTACGAGACGGCCATTGAATCGGCTCACAAAATAGCTACACTGTCGGAACCTCAACTGGCTTCCAGTGGCAGTGCTCAGCGACGGTACGTTCGGTTGATGCTGACAAATAAGCGATTTGGCAAATGGAACCGTATTTTGAAAGAGCCGGAGCCAGACCCCGTGTATCCATTTGTGCGAGGTATCTGGCACTACGTCAGAGGTAGTGCTTATGCCGCTACAGGCCAACTGGCCTCAGCGCAGCGCGAGCTGACCCAGTTGCAAGCTACCGCTGAGGCTGAAGGCATGAAAGAACTAATGGTTCGCGTCAATTCGGCCAATACCCTGCTAACACTTGCCGGTCACGTACTAACCGCCGAGATAGCGCTGAAACAGAGAGATCTTGCTAACGCTCTGGGACACCTCGAATCAGCAGTACGAATTGAAGACGGTTTGAGGTACACGGAACCACCAGACTGGGGGCATCCCGTGCGACATTCTCTCGGTGCAGTGTTGCTAGAGGCGGGTCGTGCCCAGGAAGCTGAAACAGTGTACTGGGAAGATCTGCGACGCCATCCCGAGAACGGCTGGTCGCTTTACGGAGTATGGCAGAGCCTTCTCCAGCAGGGGAAGGAGCCGCAAGCAGCAGAGGTTGAGAAGCGCTTCGAGAAGGCATGGGCGAATGCAGACGTAACGCTATCAAATCGCCCGCTCCTATTAGACACTTCGCTGCAGTAGAGTAACCTTTGAGAACATACGCTCTATGAGATAGGCTGATTTTTTCCCAAAGTGTAATCTTGCTGGAACCACTACGAATTTAGAGCTCAACGGCCTCCGGCTTAATGTTCGCATTCAGACGGAAGAAGTTCGTCGGATCGTATTTATTTTTCAGTGCCACCAGGCGCTGGTAGTTTGGCCCATATGCCGTCCGCACTCGTTCGTTTACGTCGTCGCTGAGCACGTTGACATAGACAAACGGCTCAAAGAAGGGCCGCAGTGCCTCCCAAGAGTTCCGGGTCCAGCGGATGCACTTGTCGGTGTCTGCTGGGTCCTTCCAGATTGCCCAGATCCCACAGTCATAGTGATAAAATCGGTGGGGATAAGCAGTATCTGTCGGCCCGACGCGTGATGCCGCGCCATGTAGTTGCTGCAAGTAAATGACGCTCGTTGGTGTGGGTCTCTTGAACCCCTGTTCCAAAAGTGACTCGATGGCCGCCTCACTGAGCTCACTCATCAGACTCGTTTTCCAGTAATTCAGCTGTCCAGGCACTGCCAGTTCATCAAAGAGGCTCTGCATCTCCACATAAGTTCTGGCCATGATTAGGTCAGCGACTGGCGGGCCAAAAGTTCTCAGCGGCTTCAACACTTGCTCACCCTGAGCAAGTGGTCCATAATAGCAAACGGCGATAGCCACCGCCGGCGTCCCGTCCGGCGTCGTTGTCACAAGTGCGAGCGTACTTGTGTCATCGTCACAAGTCTTCGAGAACTGATGAAAGAACTGAAGGACCTCTTTACCCTTGCTGAGGGGGTGAAGCACCATCCCCCCTAAGACTGGACCCACTGGATGCAACTGATATTCGAATGAGGTGACCACGCCGAAGTTGGCGCCAGCCCCCCGGACACCCCAGAAGAGGTCTTCGTTCTCGGTAACATCGGCCGTGACGAGGCGACCTTCTGCGGTGACAAGATCGACAGAGAGCAGGTTGTCGCAAGCCAGCCCACATTTGCCATTGAGCCAGCCATAGCCTCCCCCGAGCGTCAGACCAGCAATCCCCGTGTCGGAGAATCCTCCCATAGTTGTGGCGAGGCCAAATGCCTGGGTTTCCCGATCGAACTCGCCAAGCCTCAGACCAGGCTGCGCCTGAACGGTACGCTGGCCTGGAGCAACACGCATGCCTTTCATCGGTGACAGATCGATCAGTAACCCCCCATCGCATACAGACCAGCCGGCCACATTATGTCCTCCTCCCCGCACGGCTACCTGTAGCTCTTGCTCCCGGGCAAACCTAACGCTGTGGACAACATCACCAGCCCCAGCGCAGCGGACAATCAAGTCTGGGTGCTTGTCAATCGCGCCGTTCCAAACCTTTCGAGCCACCTCGTAATCTTCATCTCCAGGACTCAGGAGTTCGCCACGCAACTGTGCTTGGAATCGTTCAACACGAGTTTCTGACATGAGTTACCTCCTAGGATTGCTTGACCAATCCCGACTTCGTACATTATCTCTATGGGGCCTAACTTTTTAATAGATTGAAACTTTCTTGTTTCTTAATAAGTACTTGGATAGAATTACTTGTATATAATTTCTAGCTTTAAGCCTCACACAGTGGGAAATCAATTGCACAATCTATTGTGTCCCAGTACTTATTTACTTCATCAATGATATTAAGAATCATTAAGACTATCATGCCTAATGAGGACGATATCTGGAACATTCCAAGACCCTACTCGATAGGCCTCTTTCTCAAAGATATCTGAGTCAAATCTTTAACACTTAATTTACTCATATTTCTTGACATTAACTCAGATATCTTTAGTTTAGACTTCTGGAAGAGTAGAATCTCTAGCGACAAGGCATCAGGCAGCACAGGCGCTCGCGAAGCCTTGTCGCTTCTCAAAATGAAAGTTGAGAAAGGTGATGTGATTTTAGTGTTCAAATTTAGATCGTCTTGGGAGAGATACCGCAGACATGATCGACCTGATTAAAAGACTTGGTAGTGCCTCATCCATATTTTTTGGTCCTACTAAAAATATTAGTAAACAACTTTTTGCATCCATGCAATCAAAGAAAATCGAGTTGAAGATTAGAGTTTTATTTTTTTTTGGTGCTGACACGAGCGTAACCGATAAGAATGACCAGTCTGAATTCAGAATTCAGAGTTCAGAGTTCAGAAATGCGGTTAAGACTAAAACTCAACTCTGAACTCAGGATGCAAGCCCCGTCGTGAACGACGGAAGAGTTTTGGGAGAGGTGCGACGCGCGACGCGTAGCTAGTCCTTTAGGGGAGCTAGTCATGCGAGGGCAAGCCTCCTTCCAAACAAGTTAAACTCTGAATTCTGAATTCTGAACTCTGAACTCAAGCGAAGCGATTTGACAATACCCCTTTTCTGGAATTACTTAATTATTCGTGCGAGATATCACGATATCATAGAGATGTAATTGTATTTCTATCAGTTTTAATACTCGAGCCTAGCCTGCAAATATTTAGCTAAATATTCGATGTTGGTTATAGGATTCAAATCTTTGTCTAAATTCCGGTAAAAAAAAATCAGCCCATGTATCATCTCTCTCGGCGTACTGTTCTACAACAATTAAGCTGGGCAACCATGGGATTTTTACTTGCTTGTAATAGCAATACCTCCAAAAGCGATCGCCCAGTACGTGTTGGGGCGATGTATTTACTAACCGGGGGATTTGCCACTTATGGTGAATTTGCTCGCGATGGCATTAATTTAGCTTTAGCGGAAATTAATCAAGCTGGAGGCATCAATGGCAAGTCGCTAGAGGTCATTTTTGAAGACGAGAGCGAGCCAGTGCAAAAGGCGAGGAGGTTAGTATTACAGGAAAAAGTAGATTTTTTGTTAGGAATTGACAGTTCGGGAAACGGAGAAGCTCTAGTTCCGACAATTCCTGAATTAGAGCGAATTTTAATGGTGACCCACGCAGCTAGCCCTAAAGTGACTGGAGAATTATGCAATCGGTTTGTTTTTCGTTGTAGTATCAATAGCCCTCAAAATTCTGCTGCTGGAGCCGAAATTGCTGCTACCGAAGGTTATCAAAAGTGGACGACTATTGGACCCGATTATGCTTTTGGTCGCCAGAGTTGGGAATTTTTTCAAAAAGCTCTGCAAGAGAGAAAAGAAGGAGTCAAATTTCTGACCAAGACAGCTTTTCCCAAACTTGGCACTCAAGATTACAACAGTTTTATTACCACTTTGCAGAATTCGGGCGCGGAGGCTATTTGGTGCAGTCTTTGGGGTAACGATCTGATCAATTTTATTCGTCAAGCCAATAGTTTTGGTTTATTTCAACAATTTCCTGTATTTATGGAGTTGGGCGCAGCGATGGAGGTGTTAACTGCTTTGGGAGAACAAATGCCTGTTGGTCAATGGGTAGGGACGCGCTATTGGTGGCAAACACCAGATACGGAAGTCAATCGCAACTTTGTTAGCAGATTTCGCCAGAAGTACCAGACCTATCCTAGTTATAATGCCCAAAATGCTTATGTGGGACTAAAATTACTAGCACAAGCTGCCAATTTAGCAGGGACAATAGAAACTAAAGCAGTCATTCAAGCTTTGGCAGGTTTGGAGTATGAAGCACCGATGGGTAAATTAGTATTACGTCCGTCAGACCATCAGGCGATCGCCAATGTAACTTGGGGTAAAACTGCTGCTAGTGCTGATTATAATTTTCGGATTTTAGAGCCAATAGTAGTATTGGAGGGAGACTCAATCACGCGATCGTCCACCGAGACTGATTGTAAGCTGTAGTTTTTGTTGGAAAATCAAAATCGTCATACCTCTAACTCGGCTTTTCTCAACTTACAAATTGTCATGTCAACATTGCTAATTTTTTTTCTCAACGGACTGACCAATGGGATGCTACTGTTTCTCATTGCTGCTGGTTTAACCATTATTTTTGGCGTAATGGGTATTCTAAACTTTGCCCATGGCAGTTTGTATATGTTGGGAGCATATCTGAGTTACAGTCTTGTCGTTCAAGGCAAGTTGAATTTTTGGTTAGCTCTGGCGATCGCACCTTTAATCGTCGCTCTAGTTGGCGGGATCTTGGAAATTCTATTTCTGCGTCGCATCTATAAACAGGATGTCAGTTTTCAACTCCTATTAACCTTTGCCTTCGTCTTGATTATTAACGATTCGGTGCGCTTGTTTTGGGGTAGTGCGCCACTGACAACACCTCTTCCACAAATATTACAAACAAGTATTGCGATCTTAGATCGCACCTATCCAGTTTATAATCTGTTTATCATTGTCGTGGCTTTTTTAGTTGGCATGGGACTTTGGTTATTTTTAAGCCGCACTCGCTGGGGCAAAATTCTCCGCGCTGCTGCCCAAGAACGGACCATGCTAGGAGTATTGGGGATTAACGTACCTCGTTTATTTACCGTCGTATTTATCTTAAGTGCTTGGTTGGGAGGTATTGCTGGAGTATTAGCTGCACCTTTACGCACTCTGAGTCTGGAATTAGCTGACCAAATAATTATTGAGAGTTTTATTGTTGCTATTATTGGGGGGTTGGGCAGTTTACCTGGTTCTTTGCTCGCTGCTTTAACAATTGGTCAAATTAATTCTTTCGGTATTTTAATTGCCCCTGCGGCTCAGGTGGCTTTTCCTTACATTTTGATGGCTATAACTTTGCTATTTCGTCCCCAAGGTTTGTTTCACCGGGAATAATTATGCTCGATACTAGTTCTGCTGTAACCTCTTCATTGCCAATCAACGTCGATGTTTTAATCGTTGGCGGTGGTATGGCAGGATTATCCACTGCTTATTATCTAAGTCAGTATCCCCAGCTCAAAACAGTTGTCTTAGAAGCCAAGAGAATTGGTGGTAGTCACTGTAGTTCCACTGGAGAAGAACGAATGTACCGTCGTATGTACTCTAGTGAATATCTATCGGATTTACAAGAGAAAAGTTTGCAGGAGTGGCGGTTAATTGAAACCAAACACAATTGTCAGCTATTACGGGAAAATGGACTGTTGTTTTATGGAGAAGTTTGGCAAGAAGAGACGAT
>JASJDX010000012.1 GCA_030064975.1 Pleurocapsa sp. MO_192.B19 | reverse complement strand
CTGCAGATAAACTATTAGCTTATTTTCCGCTTCAACCAGAAGACAAGGTTTTTTCTCGTACATATCGTGTTTTTTCTCAACGCCAGCCGATTATGACGATTACTGAAAAATTCCCTGCCAGTTATTTTCAAGCAGGGTTTTAAATTCAGTGGCAATATAAAGCAAATAATTTTCTTTTAACAAGGCAAAAGAACGAGAAAAATTGGCAGAGGGACTTGATTTACTCTGCGCGACTCCTTACTGCGCTTCCTCTCAACTAAAAAAGCCGATCACTGAAATCAAATAGTAAAACCCATTGTTCTCTTCATGAGGTTAGATATGCTAGAACAAAATTTAGTTAAGATTGCTCAAAAATATCCAGAAAAGACTGCTATTGTTGATGATCGCTCAAATATCACTTATCAAGAGCTACAGGATCTAGTTAGAGGATTTAGTAACGGTCTTCGTTCTTTAGGAGTCCGTCGTGCTGACTGTATTGCCGTAGTTTTGCCCAACTGCACCGAATTTGTAATTAGCTTTTATGCTGCTGCCAAACTAAATGCTGTTTTCTTGCCCCTAAACCATCTGTTTAAGGAAGAGGAGCTTGGTTACTATATCAATGACAGTGATGCCAAAGTAGTTATTACCGACACTACCAGAGCGGAGCTTTGCCAGCAAATTATCTCAAAATCGGAGCGAAAAATCGAGTTAATTACAGTTGACGCAGCCGTTCCCTCCTCAACCTATTTTTACGATTTAATCCTGCCAGAAGAAACCGCAGCCGAAACCGAAGACGAGATCGCTTTGGCTCAGGAAAATTTCTTGTATCAATATTCTTCTGGTTCTACAGGCAGACCCAAAAGAGTCGGCAGAACTCAACAGAATTTATACCACGAGGTAAATAATTTTACTCAAACCGCCAACATCACTGAGTCAGACAAGATTTTGTGCTTAGTTCCTATGTACCATGCTCATGGCTTGGGAAATTGTTTGCTAGCTTCGCTCCATAACGGTGCGACGTTAGTTATCTTAGAACAGTTTCGACAAAATGGAACGCCGATGGAAGTTCCCTTTATTTTTAGACGTTTGAGAGTTTTAGAACTGATCGAACAAGAACAAATTACTATTTTGCCCGCAGTGCCTTATATCTTTAATACTTTGGCGGAAACACCTAGGGATACTCAAGCCGATCTAACATCTTTAAGATTATGTTTCTCTGCTGGTAATTTTCTCCCTCAAGATACCTTTGAGCGATTTCGGGCAAGATTTGGCATCGGTGTTAAACAACTTTATGGTTGTACTGAGGCAGGTTCGGTGACGATCGACTTAGACGAAGCAGACAAACCCTATGGTTCGGTGGGTCGTCCGATGCAAAATGTCGAGATTAAAATTATTAGCGATCGCGGAACTCAATTGCCTGTTGGAGAGGTTGGCGAGATAGTTATTAAAAGCAAGACTCTAACCAGCGGGTATCACAATATGCCCGAACTAAATCAAAAAGCCTTTGCCAATGGTTCATATTTTACTGGTGATTTGGGAAAAATTGATCAGTCGGGTCGTCTTTATATTACTGGCAGGAAGAAAATATTAATCGATACGGGAGGTCGTAAGGTCGATCCCATTGAAATAGAAGATGTTTTACTGACTCACCCGAACATCAAAGAAGCTGTAGTCGTGGGGGTGAAAGGCTTTTTTGCGGGAGAAATAATTAAAGCTGTCATCGTGCCTCAGGAATCGCAGACCTGTGAAGAACGAGAAATTTCCGACTACTGTAAAGCCAGATTGGCTGAATTCAAGGTACCCAGAATTATTGAATTCCGCGATGAAATCCCCAAAAGTCCGCTGGGTAAAGTTCTCCGTAAAGCTCTAGTTTAGAAGCAACCAGTTATGAATCTCGAAACCATACTAGATGTCAACATTGAATCTTCTAAGGCTTTATTGACTCCAGTTCAACTCAAAAATCGATTACCTCTAACAGAAACTGCGATCGAGACTGTCGTGCGAGGAAGGCAGGAATTACAAGATATTCTGGCGGGAAAAGATGCCAGAAAATTTATTATTGTCGGTCCTTGTTCGATTCACGATCCAGATGCTGCGGAACATTATGCGCATCAGCTAAAAGCCTTGGCTGAAAAAGTTAAGGATAAATTGTTAGTTGTGATGCGGGTTTATTTTGAAAAACCCAGGACGACTACAGGCTGGAAAGGATTAATTAACGATCCCGATCTAGATGATTCTTTTAACATGCAGAAAGGCCTGTTTAGGGCACGTAGTTTACTAATTAAAATTGCCGAAATTGGCTTACCTGCTGCTACCGAAGCATTAGATCCCATAACTCCCCAGTATTTAGCCGAGTTAATTTCTTGGTCGGCTATTGGCGCAAGAACCATTGAATCGCAAACTCATCGGGAGATGGCAAGTGGACTGTCTATGCCAGTAGGTTTTAAAAACAATACTGATGGCAACTTTCAAGTAGCTTTAAATGCCATTCAATCATCCAGGTTGCCTCATAATTTTCTCGGACTCGATCACCAGGGGCAAGTAAGCACTTTCAAAACTAAAGGTAATCATTACGGTCATCTTATTTTGCGAGGTAGCGATCGCCAGTCCAATTTTGATGCAGCAACGGTAACGAGAGCAGAACATAAGTTAAAAGAGCTAAATTTACCCCAGAATATTGTCATTGATTGCAGCCACGGAAATTCTAATAAAGACCATAAATTACAGGCTTCGGTGTTGGAGAATATTTTGCAACAAATCGCCGACGGCAATCGATCGATAGTCGGCATGATGCTGGAATCTAATTTGTCTGAAGGGAATCAAAAAATTCCGCAAAATTTAGCAGAATTAAAATATGGCGTTTCCGTGACCGATCGATGCATAGGTTGGGAGGAGACAGAACAAATTATTTTATCTGCTTACGAACGACTTAATACAGACAGAAACGTTACTATTCATGCCTGTGGAACGGTAGTATCTGGAATACCCGTCCGTAATCTCCTAACTACAAAAGGTTAGAAGTTGCTAATTCTTTAAACAGTAAAGATGGCGAAATTAGCCATAATTTTTGAAGGTAAAATTTGTCAAGCACAATTAAAACTATGACCGAACAATTGAAACAGAAAACCCAAAATGTAATTTTGGAGTTATTACCCAATGTCGAGCGTCAAAACCTCGGCGATGAAACTGATATTTTTAGTCTGGGATTAGATTCAATCAATGCTATGTCTCTAATTTTCAGCCTGCAAGATGCTTTTGATGTCAAGTTTGAGACTGATGAAATCAGCTTTGATAATTTTCAAACCGTTACCAAAATCGTCGAATTAATTGAGAAAAAACAAGGAATTAAGCAAGAGATTTAAAGACGGCATACAGACGAAATTAGTAATAAGTAATCAGCCATGAAACCTATCGAAACCACTTTGCCTAGCGTGCCATCTCAGACTGAGAACAACGAGACGACCGCCAACCATTCTCAACCAGCGGAGGTTAAAGCCGAGGCTAAATCTGTCGCAGCACCAAACGATCTTTGGCAAGCAATTAGAATTATTATCGGTCTACAAAATCAAGCACCGCCTTTAGTACCTGTCGATCGCGATCGCGATTTACCTCTATCTTTTAACCAAGAAAGACTTTGGCTGTTAGAGCAACTATCGTCGGGAAATACGGCTTACAATATTCCTTTTGCGCTCCGTTTGCAAGGTCAACTAGATGTTACTGCCTTAGAACAAAGTTTTCAGGAAATCTTGCGTCGCCATCAAGCTTTGAGAACGCAATTGGCTACCGTGGATAGTCGTCCAGTTCAGATCGTTACCGAGACTGAAGATGACTGGAGTTTAACGATAAAGCAGCTCCCCTCAGTGTTAACTCCCCCAGAACGAGAAACGGCGATCGAGCAAGCTATACGAGAAGTTGCCCGACAACCTTTCGATCTTACTGGCAAATATCTTTTGAGAGCTTGCGTAGTTCAGCTTGAGCCGACAGAACATCTATTGCTGATAACCATTCATCATATTGCATTTGATGGTTGGTCTGAAGGAATTTTTTGGCGAGAATTAGCTGCACTGTACGAATCGTTTACTCAGGGTGAATCCTCACCTCTACCAGAATTATCTATTCAGTATGCTGATTTTGCAGTTTGGCAACGCCAGTGGTTGCAAAACGATTTTTTAGCTGCTTTAAATTCATATTGGCAAAATAAACTGGGCACAAATCTGCAAGAGTTAGCCTTACCAACAGACTATCCAGCGCCAGCAGTACCAACCCGTAAAAGTTCTACCTACACGTTAACTCTCTCAACCTCACTTACCGAGAAATTAAAACAGCTTAGTTATCAATCGCGGGCAACTCTTTTTGCTACTTTGCTAACTACCTTTAAGATTCTGCTCTATGTCTACACTGAGCAAAATGACCTGTTTGTCTGTAGTCCTATTGCCAACCGCAATCGCCCAGAACTCAAGCAGCTTATGGGTTACTTTGTAAATCTCCTGATTTTGCGCAGCGATTTATCTGGCAATCCTAGTTTTAAAGAATTACTAGGTCGAGTGAGTAAAACTGTATCTGGTGCTTATGCTCACCAAGATTTTCCCCTGCAACAGTTAGTCCAAGATCTCGGTTTAGGACAAACGTCCTTATCCCAAGTTATGTTTGTTCTACAAAATAATGATAGGACTACACCAACTCTATCTGGTTTAACTGTTGAAGAATTAGAAGTCGATAACGGTACGGCTGATTTTGATTTGTCGCTGTCTTTAACCGAGTGTCAAGAGCAACTAATTGGAGTCTGGAAATATAATACTGATTTATTTTCTGCCGAATCTATCACAAAAATGGCAGAGCATTGGCAAGCAGTGCTGGAAAAAATTGTAGCCGATCCTACAAAATCAATTGACACTTTATTGGTGCTAGGTAAGCGCGATCGCCAACAACTACGAGCTAAACAAGCAAATCATTTGTCGGGTTCTCATCAATCTCAATCCAAATCTAAAGCGACCAATCTAAAGCCCAGAAATGCCTTAGAACTAAGACTTACTAAACTCTGGTCAGAAATTTTAGACAACCAACAAATTCATCTTCAAGATAACTTTTTTGAGGTAGGAGGTAGTTCCCTACTTGCCTTTCGCTTAATCGGGGAAATTGAGAACTCCTTCGGCAAAAAGTTGCCTCTATCTGCCTTGTTAGAAGCACCGACAATTGAAAAGTTAGCCAAGCTAATTAGCGAGGAAGGAGAGACTAATTCTAGTTCTTGGTTAAATCCCCCGCAACCAGGAAGTTCTCGTCCAATTTTATTTTGTATTCCTCCTGCTGGGAATAGCCTACTGGGATTTGCCAATTTAGTACATCATCTCGGTGCAGATCAGCCTTTCTACGTTCCTCAACCACTGGGCTTAGAAGGAGAAACTGAACCCCATGAAAGGGTAGAAGACATGGCGGCACACTACATCAAGGAAATTCAAACGATTCAACCTGTCGGACCGTATTATCTGGGAGGAAGATGTTTTGGTGGGATTGTCGCTTTTGAAATGGCACGACAACTTTCAGAGCAAGGAGAAAAGGTGGCTCTGTTGGCGTTGATTGATGGTGGAATGCCTCCCAATATCTACTCAAAGTTGAGAAATGCTGATGGTAGCAAGAAAGCGAAATCTCTAGCTGAATATTGGCAAAGTTTTGTTTATTTTTGCCGCAGTGGTCAACTGTTAACCATCCTTGGATATCGATATCGGCAGCAGTTACGAAAACTGAAAGCGAGATTTCTACCCAGCCCAACTACCCCAGATCCAATGATGGCAAATGTGCAACGGGTTTTTCAAAGTCACCTGAAAGCAAGAGCGATTTATGCACCATCAAGTAGTTACCCAGGCAAGATCACGATTTTTGCTAGCGGTACTTTAAGACTAGATCAGCAAGCAAGTTGGGAGGAATTAGCCACAGAAGGAATTGATTGCCATTTCATCGGCGGTAGTCACGGTACGATCGATCAAGAACCTCATGTAGGGGTTTTAGCTGCTAAGTTAAGAGATTGTTTGGATGGCTAGCCTTTGTTGACTAAAAATTAATGTGAATACTCAGCTTGATTTTTATGAGATGCAGCAGTTAAAGGCTGATTACTAAAATTAGGATATTTAGTATCCAGTTGAGTAGCTTTGTTGACAATTGAATTAAAGTTGAGGTTAGTACGTCTTAATTCCTCAAAAATTTCCTGAGGATCGATAAGATGGGTTGGCGGGATCTTTTGCCCCATTTCTTTGAGAACTAAGCCAATAGGCACGCCAATCTGATCTTGAAGTTTAAGGTAACGGGCAAAAACAGGAGCAAAAGGAGTAATAACTGCCCCTAATCCACTTCGAGGTTGATACCAGCCAACATAATATAATCCCTTATAATCATCCAGGAAAGACCCGCCGTAACATTGAACTACTGAACCTTGGACGCGCTGTAATTCTGGAGGGAGAAAAGGATAGGCTACATAATAACCAGTGGCACAAACAATCAGATCGAATTCTTCCTGGCTACCATCGGTAAATTCTACTGACCAACCGTTTAAACGACTTACCCCAGGCTTGGCAATGATGCGACCATGTTTAATATAGTAAGGAACTTCGTTATTGATCGTGGGATGTTTTTCAAAAATCCGATGCTGAGGTTTGGCAAGACCATAATTTTCATGCTTGCCAAAAGTCAAGCGGATCAGCAAGTAAGTCATCAGACGCTGATACCATGCAGGAGTTCTACCTTTTTTCTTGATACTTAAATCGGCAACTGGTATCCCAGCAAATGTTTTGGGAATAAACCAAACAGATTCGCGCATACTCAAAACACATTTAGCTGCTACCCTCGCCGCTTCTGAAGCAATATCACAGGCAGAATTACCACCACCAATTACCAAAACTTTCTTACCCCGTAGTTGTTCTGGTCGTTTGTAATCTTTAGAGTGAATAATTTTGCCTTTGAATTCTCCCTCAAATTCTGGAAACCGTTTACACCAGTGATGACCATTACACATTACTATACCTTTGTAGATGCGTTGCTCTTGGTTATCAAAGGTTACTTCCCAGAGATTATTTTTTATCGGTCTTACATAGTTAACTTTGAGGTTAAATTCAATATGCTGATATAAATCAAAATGTGTAGCAAAAGAATTAATATAGTCCAGCATATTTTGCGCACTGGGAAAATCGGGATAATCCTCTGGCATCGGAAAATTACCAAACTGGGTAACTTTCTTGGAAGAGATAATATGGGCTGTTTCGTATACCCCATGATACCAATTGCCACCGATACGATCGCTAGCATCAACTTGATCGTAATCAATACCAGCTTCTTTGAGAGCCTGAGCTATACCTAAGCCGACAAAACCAGCCCCGATAATTAATTGCTTGTGGCTTGTTGTAGTTGTCTTTTGGTTGTTGTCAGAGGTATACATGAAAAATTAAATTATTGAATTATTGAATTATTTGAGAGAAAGAGATTTGTTTTGCTATCAAATAGCTACTCTTGAGAAGAAACTTTGTTAGTTTATACGCCCCGTCTCGAAGCGCGATCGCCAATCCAATCTAATAATGAAGGAAAATATTGTTTGAGTAAATGGATGCTGTTTGCCATCGGATCGGGAAACACATGAAGTTGATTGCGAACAATCCCTTGAATCGCTTTTGCCATAACTTTCCCAGGTTCGGTGACAAATTTGTTACTGAACCCGTCAGAATTTTGCGCGAGAGTGCCATATCTTGCTGACTGCAAAATTGGAGTACGGCTAAAAAAAGGATAAACCGCTGTAACTTTTATATTATAAGGTTTTACCTCGTTAAACAGACCTTCACTAAAACCCCGAAGACCAAATTTACTAGTGCAATAGTGAGCCATACCCGCTGGGGCAATCCAACCTGCCAAAGAAGAAATATTAACGATATGTCCCTGTTGACGAGCAATCATATCAGCGACAAACAAAGAACTTAAACGCATCGGAGTCATTAAATTGACTTCCATCAATTGTTCCCATTTCTCTGCGGGAACTTCATCCATCCGACCAAATAAGCCAATCCCCGCATTGTTAATTAAAATATCCAGGGGCATATTTAACGTCTTAACTTGCTGATAGAGATGGTGACAACCAGTCCGACTCGCTAAATTAGCTTCGAAGCATTGAATTACTTCTCCTGTAGTTACCTCAGATTGTATATTTGTAACTTGTTCTTGGAGAATTTTGAGGTCGAGATCTGTCAGAATTAAACGGCTTCCCTTGGCCAATAACTGTTTAGTCAGTTCCTGACCAAAACCTCCTGCTGCCCCAGTGATTAAGACAACAGCATTATTTAATTCGGTCATAATTATCTATTACCTATTACTTAAGTAGTATATTTAACAGTCGTATATTTACAGCAGTTTTCACGCTTGATAGACTACGTTGTTGATTAACTAGTTTTTAGCTATCAGCTGCAGGCTGCAAAGCAGCCAAGTCGCTTTCATTGCGACGCGATGTGCGCTATTAGCTATTAGCTTTTTAGTTCTGTGTTCTACTCAACTCAAAAGCGCAGTAACTCCGATTTTAATTATCGAATAGTTACAATCGAGATCTCCCGTAGGGAGGTGGCAGAGCCAATCGCGTAGCATGAACAGAGTTCAATCGCGCACTTCTAAGCGTAAGCCTAATCATTAGTTATGAGCAAATACAGGGACAATCAGAATTTTCCTAACTTGGTAAACTAAAACTAAGAATCATAAAGTAACTATACAAAACTATGTCTCCTGCAAATAAAGCCAAGGATGTTCAAGTATTTCCCGTTGCTGCTGATACTCGTGTATTGCGATCGCGTACTTGGGATCGGCTCAAGTTTGAAATTGAATATGCTCTGCAAAAAGGTACTACCGCTAATTCTTACCTGATTGAAGGGGATAAAACGGCTCTATTTGATCCACCAGGGGAATCTTTTAGCACAATTTTCTTAGATGCTCTCCAAGAACGTATCGATCCTCAACAAATAGATTATGTCATTTTAGGACATACTAATCCTAATCGAGCTAGCACTCTCAAAGCCTTATTGGAAATCGCGCCTCAAATTACGCTAGTTTGTTCTAATCCTGGGGCGCTCTCTCTGCGTAAGATTCTGGCAGAAACCGAGATAGACTTAAACATCGAGATCATTAAAAGTGAAGAAACTTTAGATTTGGGTAAGGGACATATTTTAGAATTTATACTGACGCCAAACCCACGCTATCCAGATCATCTTTGTACCTACGATCGCCAAACAGAAGTTCTGTACACCGATAAACTATTTGGTTCTCATGTCTGTGGCGATCGCGTTTTTGATGAAGGCTGGACTACCGACATTGAAGATCGCCGCTACTATTTTGATTGCCTAATGGCTCCCCATGCTCGTCAAATAATAACTAGTTTAGATAAAATTGCCGCTAAACCAGCCCGTATTTACGCTACGGGACATGGTTCTCTAGTACGCTACAGTATACTTGAATTAACGGCTGATTATCGTACCTGGGCTAAAAGTCAGGGCGATCGCGAATTTAATGTAGCTTTGATCTATGCTTCAGCTTATGGTAACACCGCCACTATTGCTCAGGCGATCGCCAGAGGAATTACCAAAGCGGGAGTTGCGGTAGAGTCAATCAATGCCGAATCTGCTAAATCCGAAGAAATCAAAACCGCAGTGGAAAAATCTACGGGCTTTATTATGGGTTCACCTACTTTGGGAGGACACGCCCCAACTCAAATTCAGTCAGCCCTAGGTATTGTCTTAGCAAACGCAGCGAAAACACAGTTAGCCGGAGTATTTGGTTCTTTTGGCTGGAGTGGAGAAGCAGTAGACTTATTAGAAAATAAATTCCGCAACGCTGGCTATAAATTCGGCTTTGAACCTATTAGAGTTAAGTTTACTCCTACCGACGCAGTGCTAAAAACTTGTGAAGAAGCGGGGACAGATTTTGCCCAAGCCCTGAAAAAAGCCAAACGCGAGCGCAAAAAAGTTAGACAAGCCCAAGGAATCGCTTCCGATCTTGACCGCACAGAACAAGCTGTAGGTAGACTAGTAGGTTCATTGTGTATCGTCACCACCAAAAAAGAAGAATTGTCAGGAGCGATGTTAGCCTCTTGGGTATCTCAAGCGACGTTTAATCCTCCTGGTTTAACTGTAGCTGTTGCCAAAGAAAGAGCGATCGAATCTCTACTATACACAGGTAATAATTTTGTACTAAATGTTTTGCCAGAAGGTAAACATATCGGCTTAATGAAGCACTTCCTTAAACCCTTTGCCCCAGGGGAAGAACGTTTTGAAGGTGTAAATACAGAAGAAGCAAGCAATGGCTGTCCAATTCTGAGTGATTCCCTAGCCTATGTAGAATGTACTGTTGCCAATCGTATGGAATGTGGCGATCACTGGTTAGTATATGCCGTTGCCGAACAAGGAAAAGTTATTCAGTCTGAGGGGGTCACAGCGATTCATCATCGTAAATCGGGAACACACTATTAAAAATTAAAACTTGCTTCGCTCATCCAAGCTATTAGCCCTTCAGGTGAGACAGTTTGCGACGCGGTTGCGAAGCAAGTCCAAAGGACTCAGCTAGTCCTTTAGGGCTCAAGGTCGGGAACCTCCGCAACGCAACTGTCTCACCATTAGCCTTAGCCATTAGATTGATCTCTTATCCTTTTAAAACTTATCCCTGCAGCGATCGCTTCTGCCAAAATACTTACCAAACGGTATAAACCAACAGCAGCGATCTCTGTGGGAAACTGAGAATTATCCAACAGACTGTAGGCAGTAACTTCAAATACTCCTAAACCTCCTGGTGCGCCAGGTACAATCAGACCTAATAACCAAGCAAAACTAAAGGCACTAAGCAACTGAGGAATTTGTTGCCCCGTCACAGACTGCAACGCCATAAAAGTTAACATAAATCCAATTCCTCTAAAGATCACAAATCCCATCTCTCCCAAAAAAGGAATAATCGGATATCCCTGTAACTCAATAGCTTCAGCGGCGATGGCATCAGCTTTATTTTTACTACGACTTAAACGGTGCATCAAAGGATTAAGAATGCGAGGTTGTATCCCAACCCCCACAGCAACTAAGCTGACTATCTGTAATAAGACAATTCGAGCATCAAAATCAGTTTCTAACCAACCTAATCCACTACTAACCAGGCCAATCAATAATGCAGCGGCGGCCATTAATAATGGTTCTAATAAAACACTGAGAGTAGCTGCCCCCCTTGAACCCCCTTTTCGAGCTACCGCCGCTATTCTGCCGTAAAAATGCCAGATATTGCCTGGAGAATACTTAGCGATGTTAGTTACTAAATAAACTCTAATACCTTCTTTTACTCCTAAAGACTGTTTAAAAACTGCTAAAATCCATGTCCACACCCAACCAGACCAAACATGAGCGCAAATTGTAACTATTAATGCTAGTGTTAACATCAACCAGCCTTGGGCATCAATCCTAACCGCCGCTACCTCTACAAAACGATCCTTGATAGTTTTAATCAGAAAAAATAATATCCCCCCCCAAATAAACCAACGTAGATAAGGCTTAATTTGGGCAAGAATTTGTTTCATTTACTAAATTACTTATTGCTTATTACTCATTACTCATTACTACCTGCGCCAAAAAGAATGTCTTGGTTACTTATTACTCAAAGACCCAATTTACGATCTATCCTTTCCAAAGCTTGCATCACTGCTTGCCAATCTGGTTTTAATTCAAAAGCCTTTTGATAATACTCTTTTGCTGTTTGATATTGTCTCAAATTTTCAGCAACAGAGCCTTTGCCATACCAAGCATCATGATAATCAGGATTTTTAACTAAAGCTCGATCGTAAGATTCTGTTGCTTGAGAATATAATTTAATCGCTTTTTGCGCATTACCTAATCCCACTAGTGCAGGAAGATAATCTTTTTTGCTCCCTAATGCTTGCTCATAAGCTTCAATTGCCTTTTGATAATCTTGTTGTTGATAATAGAGTTTACCAAGATTATTCCAGGGAACAAAACTTCTACTAGGGTCAAGTTCAATCGCTTTTTGAAAATCGAAGATTGCTTGCTCTACTTGTCCCAGACGAATATAAGCTTCTCCACGATTATTCCATACCCATAAATTTTCAGGAGCAATCTCGATCGCTTGATCATAAGCGGCGATCGCTAATTCATATCTCTTTAGACTGTATAAAGTTAATGCCTTACAATTCCACAATTGATAACTTTGATAATGTTTTAAAGCAGTACTACAGGTTACTAAAGCTGCTTCATAATTTCCCAGTTGTCTTTCAGCTTTGGCTTTTTTTAACCAAACCTGTTCAAAATTTCTAACTTGCCCCCTGGTATTAGGTAATTTTTTCAGTCCATTGTTGTAGAAATCGATTGCTGCTCGATATTGGTTAGCTTCTAATTTAAGATCTGCTTTATAAAATTCTAAAATAGCAACTCTTTGCGCCCATTGAGTTAGTCCGATCAAAATAGCACCAAACAAAACAGGTGGAATGATTAAATATTTATGCCACCCTCTAAATCTCGATTTAGATTTGATTTTTTTGAGGTCTTTAATTACTTTGTTAAGTGACTGATACCTCTGGCTTTTATCCAAACGGATCATTTTATCTAAAATTTTGGCAAAGCTAGGACTTATTCTCGCTTTACGATGCCATAGTACTTCTCCTGTGCGAGGATTTTTTTCTAGATTTTGTGGTGAAGTACCAGTTAATACATGAATCGCCGTCATTCCCAGAGCATAAATATCGCTGACGTAGGTAGGACTTCCTGCAATTTGCTCTGGAGGAACATAGCCTGTTTTTCCCTGAGGAAGTAAGTTAATTGCTTCGTTAATTAAGCTAAAATCAACTAAACTGATTTTATTATCTCGGCTACGTTTAATTAAACTAGAAGGTTTAATATTTCCGTGAATAATTTGCCGTTTGTGAATAGAATTTAAAGCTATAGTAGTGTTGATTAAAAGCTCAATTACCTCTGCTTCGGAAAGAATAAACTGATCTTCGATGATCTGAGCTAAGTTTTTACCTTCAATATATTCTTGAACTATGTATATTTTTGATTCATGTATAAAATATTCAATAACGGTAGGAATTATATTATGATTGTCAATCATTACAAGCCTATTTAATCCTGTCATTATCTTTTTGATAGCGTTAGATAAATATACGGATTCTTCGTTTTGGGGCTTTAATATTTCCAGATAATATCTATGTTTGCTCTCTCCTCCTAAACTGTTGATCACATAAGAGCTTATTCCTTTTGTGCTGCCACCTAAATACTGCACTATTTGATATTTATCAGCAATAGTCTTACCAATTTTCTGTAAAGGTTGTAGATCGCACAATACTTGCTCGGCACTACTATAACGCTCTGCTGTGTTCTTAGCAGTCATGCGATTAATGATATTTAAGAAGGCTTCACTAATTGCTATTTTTTTATTCCAAGCAATTATTTCACCAGATTCATTCTCCTCCCATTCCATAGGAGATTTATTAGTCATGCCAAAAATAACAGTTTTCCCTAAAGCATAAATATCACTGCTATAGCAGGGCTTGCCATTGTTTTGCTCAGGAGCCATATATCCTGGAGTACCAATAACTTGGGTTTTAACCTGTTGCTTGCTGGCGTCAAAAGCCATAGTGCCAATTTCTTTTACTGCACCAAAATCTATCAGAATTATTTTGCCATCTTGCTTGCGTCGAATTAAATTAGAGGGCTTAATATCACGGTGAATAATACCTTGTTCATGAACTGATTTGAGGAGACCCAAAATATCAACTAGAAAGTCAATAGCTTGGGTTTCATTTAATATTTGTTGATGAACTTCTTGCTCAAATTCTTCTCCTTCGATAAAATCTAGAACTAAGTAAAATTGTTGATGCTCTTCAAAATAACCAATAAAGTTGGGGATTTGGTCATGTTTTCCCAACCATTGTAATACCATAGCTTCGGTTGCCAAACGTTCTTTGGCACTTACCCAAATCGCAGGACTGTTGAATCTTGGCTGTAGTTGTTTGACCGCGCATTTAGTCTGTTTAGCAGACTGTTTATCTATGGCTAAATAAGTGGTGGCAAATCCTCCACTACCTAATTCGTTAAGAATGTAATATCTTCGATTAAGTATATCCCCTGGTTTGAGAGCTTTATAGCCATACTCAGTATTACATTCAGAGCTAGAATCTTCGGATTGAGAAATGGGAATGGTAAAGTCTGAGTCTGACATGACATATCTGGACACAAGATTTTTAAATTGTAGCGAACATTGAAGGGGCATTGAGCCTACATCAAGGTTACTTTGAAAGCAGCTAATCGTAAGCATATAGAGATATTATCTAGCTAAAATCCCGGTTATTTTTCCGCTATAGTTTAGATACAAACTTTCAATCTGAATACTATTTTTAAAATTTTCAACATAAGTACAGTTTACGATAAGATTATAAACTGTACTTATATTTAGATTATTTTTTACTTGAATAACACTATCAATATTATTGTTTAGATAGCATTAAATCATGAACTTTCTTCGCCAGTATATAGCTCCTTTGGTTGTAGTCACGATTTTCTTACTGGCTTTATTAGCAGTAAGCGCGCGCATTTTCTTACCTTCAGATATGGCTGCTCCTGCTCCAGTCTCCCTAGATGATTTGGGCACAATCATCCCCTATATCAAAGTATTTATAGCTTAGAGGATATCTGATTCGAGAATTGCTCCGATTGCATAAACTAGACATCATCAACGTACTAATTTGCTGAGGAGAGTCACAGATTACTTCGCCGTCCCCATTCGAGGATAAATAAGACGATAGGGTAATCTGTGACCGTTGGTAAATTATTTTCAGCATAAATTTAGTTTGTTTTAAATGAGGTCTAAAAGCTATGTTTAATCTTAAGTCGAGGAGTTGTTCTTATTGTTTATTGTCTTTGGTTGGGTTGTCACCATTGTTAGCATTGTTACCTGGAATAACTTCTTCAGCGAATGCTTGTGCGATCGTTGATGCTACAACTCAAGTTGCATTGCATGGTTCAGCGACTCCTGCTACACAACAAAATACCGTCAATACAGCCAGCGATGATAATTGCTTAGGTAATGCCGCAGTTGGCACAACTACTCAAGTGGGAATTGGTTCAGCACCCCAGCAACAAATCAACCAAAGCGATTACTTTGTAGGCGGTAGTGATATTAATAATACTGGTGTAACTAGTCCTGTAATTGAGGTCACTCCCGAAACTCAGATTAATATACAAAGTCCTGCTTACGATCAGCAGTTTCTCGATGGTCTTATTCCCCAGTAAAAAAGAGTAGATAGAGAATTTGGATAGGATAAAAGAGGGAGCAATAGTTAACTACTATTTATTCCTCATCCTTCATCCTTCCAGCTTCATCCTTTTTATTTACCCATCCCTAATTGTTGGGCTTTTTGGTAAACTTTTCCTTCAGTTAATAGAGAAGGAGCAATTACCACGTCAACTTGTTGCATTTCTTTGAGGTCTTTTGCGCCCAAAGTTCCCATACTCGTTTTGATTGCCCCCAGTAAATTATGAGTACCATCATCCAACTTCGCCGGACCTACTAGAATTTCCTTGATTGTTCCTGTTGTTCCCACTTTAATGCGAGTACCACGAGGCAGTACGGGACTAGGTGTTGCCATCCCCCAGTGGAAATCTCCTCCAGGAGCTTCGGCAGCGCGGGCAATTGGAGAACCAATCATCACCGCATCCGCACCACAGGCAAGACATTTACAAATATCTCCCCCAGTAATAATTCCACCATCTGAAATTACAGGAACATATTTGCCAGTTTCGGCATGGTAATCATCCCTAGCCGCAGCACAATCAGCAGTAGCAGTTGCTTGAGGAACACCCACACCTAAAACTCCACGAGAAGTACAAGCAGCACCAGGGCCAATTCCGACTAAAACCGCCGCTGCTCCAGCTTTCATGAGATTCATGCTTACTTCGTAAGTAACACAGTTGCCCAAAACTACTGGCATAGGCATCTCTTGACAGAACGAAGCCAAATCCAGAGGCGCTATCGCTTCTGGAGAAAGATGATCTGTAGACACTACGGTAGCCTGAACAAAAACAAGATCTGCTCCAGCTTCAGCTACGATTGTGCCGTATTTACTTGCTCCTGCGGGAGTTAAACTCACCGCCGCGATCGCATCTTGACTCTTAATTTCTTTAATTCTTTTAGTAATTAGTTCTGGTTTAACTGGTTCTGCATAGAGTTCCTGCATTAAACCGACAAATTTTTCTTTTCCCACAGAGGCAATTCGATTCAAAATTGGTTCAGGGTTATCATAGCGGGTTTGTACCCCTTCTAAATTTAAAACCCCAATTGAACCCAACTGCGACAGTAACACTGCCATTTTGACATCTACAACACCATCCATAGCACTAGCCAAAATCGGGATTTCGCGGGTAATTCCGCCAATTTCCCAGGTAGTATCCGCTAAACTGGGATCTAAAGTACGCACTCCAGGTGAAAGTGCTATTTCATCAAATCCGTAGGCTCTACGAGCCTGTTTTCCGCGACCTATTGATATTTCCACTTTCTTGATTCGTTCCCAAAGCTATTAGCTTAGGCTATCAAATTTTATACTTCTTGGGAAATTGGTAAAAACTAAAATTTGTGATTCTTTAGTGATAAATCTTCAATAATTTATTATTTACAAACATACTATTATTAAGCGGGATAGATCCTGAGACGGCGATTAGGCTCGTCACCAAAACTATCAGACTGTAAACGGTAGTGTTCTATCAATTCATGCTGCATTTTTCTGACTTTTGCCGATCGCGGCAGTAATTCTACAGGTTGCCCTTGAGGAATCACGATTTGCTCGACGGCTAGTCTGGCTTCTTCTAAAGCTTCTATTTCGTCATCGCTACCCGCCTTACTAAACAGCCGCAAGTCTGTTGGTTCGGGAATATTTGGGTCATCTAAATTTAAAATTTGGCGAAAAATGCGAGTAACTTGAGGAATCGTATTAGATTTAACCGTATAAATTGGTATATGACGATCTTTAGCAATATTGCGTAATTTTGAATGATGCTTTATTTGCGATCGCAATGCCACTACGGCATCTGCTTCATCTAAATCTTTAGTTAACATCACAGGTAAATCTAAGACCTCAATTACCTGGTCTAACTGAGAACGGCCAATGCCATAAGCATAAATATAAACAGGCCAATCTTCACCATTAGGGCCAGGGGTACGAATTTTTGTGCTACCAGGGTCTTTAGTTTGCCAGGACCGTTCCAACATGCTCTCGAATTCTGAATTGCCTGGTTTAGATTGACCTCCTGTGATAGATACAGGAGTCATTTTTCCCGATGCTCTTAAGCCTTGGGGATGTAGGGGAGTAACTGCCGTAGTCCCCCTAGAATTCCCTAAACCACCAAAAGATCGCTGGGGTTCTTCATGAATTACAGTAACTTCACCACTGTCGTCAACGGTTCTTACCTGAGCAGGTGGTTCAATACCCCGTAGTAGGGTATCTATAGTGGCTGCCACATCGTCGTGAACTACCCAACGCTGACGCTCTAGCATCTCTACAGCGATCGCAAAGGTAGGAGGAGCTTTCCGTTCTAAAACGGTTTTTTGGGTTCTACGGCGGCGAGCTTCGTCGTCTCCTAAGGTAACGCTTTGAATCCCCCCAACTAAATCAGATAAGGTAGGGTTTTTGATTAAATTTTCGACGGTATTACCGTGGGCCGTTCCCACTAGCTGTACTCCTCTTTCGGCAATGGTTCTGGCGGCTAAGGCTTCTAGTTCTGTACCAATTTCATCAATGACAATTACTTCGGGCATATGGTTTTCTACCGCCTCGATCATCACCTGATGTTGTAGTTCAGGACGAGCTACTTGCATTCTACGGGCGCGACCAATAGCAGGATGAGGAATATCACCATCTCCTGCAATTTCGTTAGAAGTATCGATGATCACCACTCGCTTTTCTAAATCATCTGCTAAAACTCTGGCAATTTCTCGCAGGGCAGTAGTTTTACCCACCCCGGGACGACCTAAAAGTAGAATTGATTCTCCTGTTTCTACTAGGTCACGAATCATCACGATCGTACCAAAGATAGCCCGACCAATACGACAAGTAAGACCGATAATATCTCCAGTACGATTACGAATTGCACTAATACGGTGCAGAGTTCGTTCTATCCCTGCACGGTTATCACTGCTAAACATCCCCACTCGCTCGATACAGTGTTGAATTTCTTCTTTGGTTACGACTTCATCACGAATATAACTAACGCGATCGCTAAAGCGAGCTTCTGGTAGTCTGCCCAAATCCATAACTACTTCAATTAGGTTATCGCTATCCTGTTGTAGATATTCTTCTAACTTAGAACGAATGGAGTCAGGAAAAATTGTTAAGAGTTGATCTAAGTTGTCGGTAACTTGCATCCTATGGGAAGGTATTTCTGACTGCATTTTTTAGATATAAATATTTGGCTAATAATATTGATTGGCTGGATCGAGCTAATAGCTATTAGCTACTCTTAATTTGGTTAACTAATTGACTAGCAATAGCCACGGCTTGTTTTAATAATTCTCTATCTTGTTCTAGCTTTAAATCCAGCTGGTTCATTGGTTTATTTTTAGTTGAATTTAGTTGAATATTTTGAATATTTTGCAGTGCAGTTGTTTCTAACTGAGTTAATATGGGCGACAAGATAGCACGAGCATAACTACCATAAGCAACCCCAGAAATTGAGTTGAATCTAGCAGCACTATGAGTATCAGAGACAAGATTTGGTCGCCGCAGCATTTTTTCCTGCCTCAGTTTATCTACTGTATAATCGTTAGTCCCTCCCGCTAGTTGAATGTATCCAGGTAATTTTGTCTGTAAAGCTTTTTGAGCTAAAGCGATCGCTGCGTGGGTTGTTCCCTTACCAATATCTCCACTCATGGAACGCCCATCAGTCTGCCAAATTAAGGGACAGGGTAAAGGACTAATTAATTCATAAAGCGATCGCCAATAATCTATAATATTAGGCGCATCAGTACAGCTAATTGCTAGTAATTTAAGCTGTCTCACCACAGGGTAAATATCTGACCATACCCGCTTAAAATCATCATAATGCCCCACTTGAGTATGAATTTCAATTGCATCTATTGCCATTGATTCAATCCAAGGCAAAACCGCCCCTGGACTTGATCTATAAGAACGAGCAGTAATCAACTCCTCTGGGCAAATCGGTATACAACGACCGCAGCCATAACAAAGGCTATTTAAAACTCCCCCGAAGCTTAGATCAATTGCCTCAGCAGGGCATACCTGTACACAGGGTTGGGGACAAGTCCTGGGACACTGAGTAAAATCAAACTCTGCCTTACGAAAATGAGGGTCTTCTCCATCGTTGATACTGACCATCAACCAGGGGGATTTACTTGATGATTCTGCTTGTAGTGTTCTGGCTACTTTTATACCTTCGGTAGCAGCTGCAATTACAGCAGCATCAGCCGCTACATCTATGCAGTCAGCACCAGCCATACTATATACCAAAGCCAAACTGCGAACCGCAGGAAGATGTTGATAGCTAGCTCCACAAATTAACTTGAACCAGCTACCATCTATTAATGAATGTAAAGGGTAGGATTGAACTCTCACTCTTACATCCTAATAGTTTGTCTGTCATTAGTGTGAGGATTTTTGGCTTAATTAGCAATTCCAATTAACTCTACATAATCATTGAAGCATAAAAGTATTCGAAGTGCAATTTGTTAACCAGGATTTAGATAAATTCATCTCTCATCTCTTAAAACTATCCTGTAATCGCATTAAGTAATACTTCTGCCAAAGTTAGACCCTGCATATCATCGATGGTAATCGTATCGACAATATCAAATTTAGCCCCAGCCGATTCTAATTGATCGTCCAAAGCCTTGAGAAATTGAGTAGCTTTGCGATCGTTACCAACTTGAATTAGAGAAATACCTAATTCCTCGTCTCGATCGATCTGGCGAGAGGCATCAATAATTACCCGCATGACTGCTTTATAGTCATCAGGCTCACCATCAGTAATCACCAAAATAGTCTCGCCATTAGTTTTAGCTTCTCCTGCTGCTTTGCGTTCAAAATAATTATTTAAAGCATCAGATAAAACGCTAGCTAAATCGGTACGTCCCATAGGATCATTTTCTTCATAAATGTTACTGACCTTATCAGCAGTAACATTGTCATATCGACGAAAACGACCAGAGAACAAATAAACTGTAATGCCATCAGGGTCGATTTTTTCACACTCTTGCGCCAAAGCTAGGGTAGATTCTTGAGCAGACTCCCAACGAGTCTTGTCATTTGGGCGATCGTTAATCGACATACTGCCGCTTTTATCAATAATCAATGTATAGTCGCGTTCTTCGACAATAGAGCTTTCTGCCATGGTGTCACAATCTCATTTTGTGGTGGTTTTCTTCATTTAGCCTATTACAAGGTTTAGCCCAACTGCCAAAAATCAAAAATTTTCACAGATTTGATTTAGATTTGATTCATTTTTAAAACTGCTTGTTGTACTGTGAGTAATTCTTCAATTCCCTTTTCAGCTAAATCGAGCATTTGGTTTAATTGCGATCGCGTCATAGAATTAGATTCTGCCGTCCCCTGGATCTCAATTAACTCTAGTTTGTCATTCATCACCACATTTAAGTCTACATCTGCTGCAACATCTTCTGGGTAGTCTAAATCTAGCAATGCTTCGTCTTCAATTAATCCTACCGAAACCGCCGCCACTGGATTTAATAAAGGTGATTTTTTTAGTTCTCCTGTTGCCACTAATTTATTGATTCCATGAGCCAAAGCAACATAGCTACCTGTAATAGAAGCGGTACGAGTTCCTGCATCTGCTTGTAATACATCTGCGTCAATTGTAATAGTTCTTTCTCCCAACCCTGTTAAATCAATTGCTGCTCTTAGACTACGACCAATCAATCGCTGAATTTCTTGGGTACGTCCTGAAAGTTTCATTAACTCCCGCCGATGACGGGTGGAAGTCGCCCCAGGCAGCATTCGATATTCTGCTGTTAACCAACCTTGACCACTTTGGAGCAAAAATTTGGGGACTTGATCTTCAATACTGACGGTGCAGAGAACTTTGGTTTTGCCACACTCAATAATCACCGATGATAGTGGATGATCAATAAAATCTAATTGAAACTTGTGAGGACGGAGTTGATTGGCTTGGCGGTTATCTAAACGTTCCCAGGACAAAATAACACTCCTAAATTGATTAAAAATAAAAAAAATAAAGTTGGGTAAATGATAAATAAGACACAATAAACAGTTTACCTGGTTGATATAGTTCTTAACTAAGTAAAGAATGAAATTGAAGATTGTTTACATTTGTCGCCAGAAACGTTGTAATTCTGCTTGATTTTTGAAAGTTTTGGCAAAAAAGATCTAAACTTAATCGATGTTCACCAAGATTGTTTGTCATTATTTAAGTTTTTTAAAATTATTTTCCCAAGCCGATTTTTACCTTTATTGTATAAATTGATGAGGACAGTTTAAATAGGTCCTGATCGAATAATAACTTTCACAAGAAATTGTCTAGGAATTGTGTCTAATTTTTTTCTTTCCCTGTTTCTTGCCGCTTTCATGAGTTTTGCTGCCCCAGTTATTCTCATTGGCTTTATTCTAGTTTTTTCAACTCTAATTGGCTATTTACCTGGTCTTTTTAACTTGGGTGATCAGTTATTTATTCAAGTCCTAAATTTTTTAGCTGTATTTGGTAATGGTAAACCACTTCAAGGTATTTTGACTCTTGGCTTTACTGTTAGTATTGTGGGAATTTTGCTAGATCTTTTAAACATTTATCGTTATCAAAGTCTACAAGATGAAAGATTTTAGTTAATAGTTGGTTACATTATTTTTCAACTATCAATTAGAAATTTTGTAGTAATTTTTACTGAAAAGTAATTGTCTAAAACTGTACCGACATTCAAAACTGGAGTTTAAGACTATGAAGTATAAAAGTTTCTCTATTGATCCTATCTCTAATTAGATATAGTTTAGTTTAAATGTATACTGCGCGATTTGATTTGTCTTTCTAGGGTGTGATTAGGCTCCGCCTAGCCTAAGGATCGCCTGAATTGGACCTCTAAAATCGAGATAATAATCAATGAGTAATAATCAATGAGTAATAGGCAACTTAATTGGGTCATTAACCGTCCTATTACACTATAAAATCTTATTTCAATTGATTATTATCGATAAATATGTTCCGGAAGTTATTTTGCTTCTCTAATTGTTATTTTCGCCGTTGGCTCTACGGTTTTATTAGCTTACTATTGACTATAGCTATTAGTTTGGGCAATATTCAGCCTAGCTATGGTATTTCCTGGTTAGATTTAGTGATTCGGGGGATACAAGTCGTCCAACTGTCTAATATATCTAATGTTCAGGAAGTACAGTTGGGCAAAGAAATCAACCAAGAACTAATAAGTTCGGGTCGAGCAAAAATATACAAAAATCAATCAATTAATAGTTATGTAAACCAAATTGGACAGCGACTCGCCAAAACTAGCCAACGTCCAAACATTCCTTATACCTTTCAAGTAGTTGATGATGATAGTATTAATGCCTTTGCTACTATGGGGGGTTATGTATATGTCCACACAGGTTTGATTGCAGCAGCAGATAACGAAGCGGAATTGGCTAGCGTTATTGGACATGAGATCGGTCATATTGTTGCTCGTCACGCCCTCGAACAGATGAAGCAGAGAGCAATTTCTCAAGGATTACTTTCCGCAGCAGGATTAGATCGTAGCAATGCGATCCAGATTGGTATGGATTTAGCTATTAGTCGTCCTAATAGTCGCGCTGATGAATTAGAAGCAGATCGTTTTGGTTTGAAAAATATAATTCAGGCTAATTATGCTCCTGCGGGAATACTAGGCTTTATGAACAAATTACTTAAACGAAGCGGCTCTGTCCCTAGTTTTTTAAGTACCCACCCTGCTACTTCGGAACGTATTAGAATTTTACAGAATAATATTGACCCTGCAACTGCTAATAATGGTGATGGTTTAGATAATCGAGCTTACAAAAATCGTATTCGCTCATTATAAACTATGCTAGTTAAGGGAAATATTGCTCGACTTCGAGGCTTTAGGGAATTGGGTATTAGATTAGAGATATGTCTAAGGCGTTAAATGTGTAATTACGTGTAATTAATTTTGCTCAGGTATTATTTTGTCCAACCGAATATTAAGCACTCAATCTTCGCCCAATTCAGCGTTCCCAGAATCATGGCTGGGGCTTTTGCGAATCAATAAAGCGATCGCCATTATTCGTTGTTCTGAGATAAAAACTGCTCATGCTATGGCTCATGCTGTAGCCGCAGGAGGAATAAATTTACTGGAAATCACTTGGAATAGCGATCGCCCAGGGGAGCTAATTACTAAACTTAGAGCAGAATTACCACACTGTACTATCGGTGTGGGGACTATCTTAAATTTAGATCACTTAGAGCAAGCAGTCACCGCAGGAGCGCAGTTTGCTTTTTCTCCTCATTTTGAGCGAAAATTACTAAAAGCTGCCATAATGGGCTATAAAATACCGTTCGTACCAGGAGCTTTTTCTCCTACTGAAATAGTTAATGCTTGGCAGGAAGGAGCAAGCACAGTCAAGGTTTTCCCTGTTAAATCTCTTGGGGGAGCAGAATATATTAGATGTTTACAAGGTCCCCTGAGCCAGGTCAACCTAATTCCCACGGGAGGAATTACTCTAGATAATGCCAAGGCTATGTTAGATGCTGGAGCGATCGCGGTAGGTATTTCGAGCAGTTTATTTCCTCAACAAGCGATCGCCAATCAAGACTGGTCAAGTATTACTGCTAGAACTAAAGCTTTGATCCAGAAATTAACCTAAATTTGGCAAAAGCAATCTCGATTGTGCCTGAAAAAACAATTTTTAGAGCTAAGAGCTAACGGCTTTCTTTACGAGTGATCCCAGTCAGGTTTAATTGACTTGCGATGATTGAGATAGCGGTCAATAGACATAGCAGCAATACATCCGTCTCCCGCAGCTACAACAGCTTGTTTGTATGGAGTATTACGAATATCGCCAATCGCCCAAACGCCTGCAACGCTAGTAGACATCGATTCATCTACTTTGACACCACCATCAGGTTTATACTCAACCTGATCCCCAGCAAAATCGGTAATGGGTTGAGAACCATTTTGATACACAAAGACTCCTTCGACCTCTAAAGATAAAGGTTCACCTGCATCTTTGGTCTTAAGTTTAACTCCAGTCACTCCTGCATCATTACCTTCAATAGATGCTAAACGGGAACGTCGCCAATGTTTAACATTAGACATACTAAGTAAGTCTTGAGCATGATAATCTTCTTCTTTGGGATCTTTGAAGGTAACCCAGTGAACCTTAGACGCAAACTTGGTTAAAAATTGAGCTTCTTCTACTGCTTCTTGGTTTAAACCAACTACCGCCACTTCGCGATCGCGATAAAATGCTCCATCGCAGGTAGCACAGTAGCTAACACCACGACCTAAAAATTCTGATTCGCCTTCAAAAGATGGCCCACTACGACCCATCGCCCCTGTAGCTAGCACCAAAGCTCTACCTACAAATGTACCTTCTGGGGTGTAAACTTTTTTCAAGTCGCCACTGACATCAATGCCAAAAACCTGAGCGCGTTGGTAGGAAGTACCATACTCAACGGCTTGCTCTCTCATACTATTGAGCAACTCATCCCCACTTATTTCGCCAGTTACCCCAGGATAGTTAGCGATTTTATGGGTAATAGCCAATGCCCCCACCGCAGGATTCTTATCTATAATAACGGTTTTGAGATTGGCTCTTGATGTATACAGCGCACAGGTGCAGCCCGCTGGACCTCCTCCAATAATGACGACATCAAATTCGTATGTATCCAAAATGCCAATCCCCAGTTGATTGTTAAACTATATGTATTCAGGATACATCTGCATTGGGTCTGGTTACAAATATTATGGTCAAAATTACGTAGTTTTGTGACAAACCACCTTAATTAGGCTTACCCATGAATAATTTAGAAAAACTCCAGGAAATCACGGCTTCTCAACCATATGAGCTTTTGTTTGCTACCGTAAGCGGCGCACATCTGTATGGTTTTGCTTCAGTTGATTCTGACTATGATCTTCGAGGTTGTCACCTTTTGCCAATTTCAGAAGTTGTAGGACTTGATCCCCCAACAGAAACTATCGAAGTGTCAAAAATCATCAAAGACTTAGAACTAGATTTAGTTACCCACGACGTTAAAAAGTTTTTTACTTTACTATTAAAGAAAAACGGCTATGTTTTGGAGCAATTATATTCTCCTTTAATTGTTCACAGTACTTGCGAACATCAAGAACTAAAAGAAATCGCTCTCAACTGTATTACCCGTTACCACAGTTATCATTATTTGGGTTTTGCCAGAACTCAATGGCGATTATTTGCCCAGGAAACACCCCCAAGGGTAAAACCTTTACTTTATGTCTATCGGGTGTTATTAACAGGCATTTATCTAATGGAAACTGGACAAGTTGAAGCCAATCTAAATCATCTCAATCAAGAATTTAATTTGTCTTACCTGCCTGATTTAATCGCACAAAAAGTATCAGGGGGAGAAAAAGCGACAGTGCAAAATATGGATTGGGAATTTCATCAACAAGAATGCGATCGCTTGAGGGAAAAGTTAACTACCGCGGCAGAAAATAGCCACCTACCCGACAATCCTTCTGCCAAAGAAGCTCTTAACGATCTTTTAGTTAGACTACGCTGCAAAAAATAGCTATAGGCTATACTGATGATTTAATTTGTGTTAATTTGTAGGCTATCTTGTCCTAATTTTTCTAAAGTAAGTTCCCATTTGGGAGGATTGCCTAGGGCGTTATATTGATAAGCCGCTAGACACTGTTCTTTTTGATTAAAAACATTAAGATTATAGCCATATTTTCTGGCTACTGTACCAAACTGATTGACAAATCGATAGCGTCCTAAATAGTCTAGGAGAGTCCATAATTGCCAGTTAACAATCAGATTAATCTGCTGTTTTTGAGGATAAGTTAGCCAGTTTTGAATTAATTTTCCCCCAAAGGGATCGAATTGTGAGGCTGCCCACCAAAAGCTTTCTGGGGTGTTGTTTGAGGGAGAATTTTTGTTACTGGTTACAGATGCATGGGGAGAAACTTTTTCGCTATTTTTAGTTTTATTTACCGATGAGAAGACTTGAGCTTGTGGTTTCTCACAGGTTTTGACCATGTTTGAGGTATTTTCCTGTCCAATCGCACTTGGCGCTATCTCAGAGGCGATCGCAGATTTAGCAATCAATAGAGATGATAATCCAACCAGGTATATTACTTTGCTGTATCCCTTCATAGTTCAATATTAATAAATACATCATCTGGCAAAGTATATTTGCTAGAGAGAACTAAGGTACAAAATGGACTTTTGAACCCACAAACCCATATAGCGAGCAAAAGTACATTCAAAAACAGATAGTCTGCAATAGGTTGGCAAACTAATCAAGAAGATTTTACCTGCTTGGTAAGTTGTACAACAAAGATGTAAGATTGTATTCATTCTAGCCAAGTATTAAATTTAGGATAGGTAGCTATTTCTCAACCAGAAATATTTGCTAAACCTTGATTATTCAATTGCCGCATTAATTAAATCGATAAATTGAGTAACTGTTGCTCCAGTAGACAATTAACTAATTAACTAATTAACTACTGGAGTTTACTTTTTTGGTTTTACCAAACTTACAATGTTAAATTACGATGTTGAATTTGGGTACAATGCCGAGCAGCAAACGGCTTTGGCCAAAAGTCAATAAAAATAAACAAAATTAAACTATCAAAACTTAAAGTCTTGCATTGCAAAGCTTCCAAGCATTAATTGGTTAATAGTTTTACACGACAGGTTAGCTAGATCCATTGTTTTCAGGCAGGATTAGCTCAACACTTGTTTCTTTTGAGGGAGTCTTTTCTGGAGGTAAACTCAAGTCTGTTCCTTTTATTTTGAGGCACAATTCAAATAATAATTCTGCCAAATCACTGCGAGAAGCTTTCCTCGCTGACAATTCTGCTATACTGCTTTCTAGTTTCTCTAACATTTGTTTCTTAACCAACTGCAAGTCTCGATCTAAACTAACTTTAGATTGGGTAATTTCTGTTTTAAGACTGTTGGCATGAGAGTTAAGACTGTTTTGTAGGAAGTCTAGATTGTCGTAGCTATTTTGGGATAAAACATCAATCTCTTGTTGAATTTTAACCTGTTCTTCGTGAGTATTTATATCCAGATATTTGATTTTTTTTTCTAAAGAACTAGCAACAGAGTTAATTTTGTCTAATAGAGATTTTTCTAGTTGCTGTATTCGTTCTTCAATAACTAATTGAAATTTTTTGGTGTCTGATTCAAGTTGATGTAATCGTTGATGATGTTGCTCTAACCTACTGTCGTACTTTTTAATTTGTTCACCAAACAGAAGTTCTTGTAGCTGAGTAATATTACCCAATCTCTCACTCATTTCAGCTTTGGTTATTTTGTTCATGATTAATCTCTTCTCAAACTAAATCAGAATCAACTTTTTGACTAATTTAAATGTGTATCTCCAGCAGATCTGCTTGTTTAGGGCTTTACACTCACTCTTTTTTTAGTTAATCAATTGAGCAGGCAATAACAAAACCCCATAAGAAGTTGCTCCAACTATTAGTTTAGCTTTGTATGGGTTTAATGTCTCTATAAAAAGCTAGTTTATTATTTGTTTTTGATTGGTAATTTAACGAGAATGTTAGTCCCCTGGTTCACTTTACTGTCAATAGTTATTGAACCTTGATATAGTTCTACTACCTTTTTGGTAATAGATAACCCTAACCCAGTACCAGGAATACTATCAACGTTACTAGCACGATAAAAAGATTCAAATATGTGCTTTTGAGATTCTTCAGGAATACCAATACCGCGATCGCATACCTCAATTATAATTTCTGCTGGCTCATCAGAGTAAGACACTATCAAGTCTATAGTTTCTCCTGGGGGGGAATATTTAATAGCATTGGATAATAAATTGCTCAAAATATGTCTTAAAGTTTTTTGGTCTAAATAAATGGGCTCAATTTCTACTAGATAATTAAAGTTGATTGGCTTATCTGTATAAATTGATGCTAATTGTTGAATCATTTGTAAGCAAAAGCTTTCTAAATCTAGTGGCACGAGTTGGAGTTGTTGCTTGCCTGATTCTGCTTTGCTTAAAACTAGAATATCTTCTAATAAAGAATTCATATTTAAAGCAGCACTTTTAATTGATTGTAAATAAAATTCCCGCTCTGAATGCTCCAGATTATTTTCATCACTAAGATTTTGAACACAAAGTAAAATGCTGCTTAAGGGATTACGAAATTCATGGGAAGCCATAGAAATAAATCCAGACTTTAATTGTCTTAATTCTTTTTCTTTGGCTAGGGATCTACGAATTTCTGCCTCTACTTGTTTTCTAGCAGTAATATCTCTACCTATATAGACACAGCTAAAAAAATCTGCGATTTCCGTGGGAGCAAGAAAGCAATCAAATTCTATTTGTATTTCGTGATTTTGTTTGGTTTTAAAATCAACTTCAATTTTGCTGACAGACTCTTGGGAAGATAAGAGGAAATTATATATTTTTTGGTGATTAAAATTTTTATCTTGTATAAGATTATCTATTGATTGATTAATTAGATCTGATTTTTTGTGCCCAAATAATTGTGCTGTTGATTTATTTACTCGTTCTATTGTTCCTGAAGGGGTTGTAATTAATAAAACGTCTTTCATAGACGCTATGATTTTATTAGTACAATATTCAAATCTTTGTAACTTATTTAGAGCAATTTCGGCTTCATTAATCCTTTGGATTGAGGATTGTTTAAGCATCGTCAACTCAGTGACATCTTTTAATAAAATAATTAAATGGTTGTCAAAGAGTTTAATATGTAGATCAAAATATAAAGTGTCGTCTTGTTCTTTCTCACGAGTAATATTTTCTAAGACCAAGCTTTCTTGTTGTCCTGATAATATTTCGACACAGGTAGATTCTAAACCAACTATTTCAGGAAAAATAGTTCTAACATCTTTACCAATGGTAATAGTTTCATTTCTGATAGCATAGGTATGACTATTGGATGAAAACTGTACAATACTAAAGTCTTGGTCAACTATTAAATAGTCTTGGTTGTCGATAATTGGTACTGAATCCACGATCTAATTTTATTACTACTAGCTTTATTGGTACATTTATGGAGATACTCCGAACAAAATTAAATCTATAACTTCAACAAAATTAACTACTTAAAACTGCTGAGTCTTGTTTGCTTGATTGATTTGTAGGTGCTAAATTTTAGTTGAAGATAATTACTAAATAATGAAAAACGATCGCTACTATTATATCTTGAAGTAGCGATCGTTTATTTTAAGATATGGTCATCCCACTGTGCGCTTATGTTACTGGTTAAATATTTTTTTCTCATCTGCTTATTATTGAGATGAATCAAAATTATCCTGATGTAACTAAGTGAGGGAAATTATTAGTTTAACGGTAACGTTTTTTGCGACGAGCAATTGCTTTGCGTTTACGCTTTTCAATCGGTGTCTCGTAGTGACGACGGCGTTTTATATCGGCAAAGATACCTGCTTTAGATACTTGGCGTTTAAATCGACGTAGTGCAGATTCTATGTTTTCGTTTTGTCCAACAACCACTTGGGTCATTAAAAATCATCCTCCAAATTTGATTACGACAATTATTAGTATTTTGTTTATTGTTGATCAGCTTATTGCTGTTGAGCTTTTTATTATAGCCTTGTCACAAACAGCTCGATCGATCTAGTGTCAAATACGAGATTCTAAATTATTATTTCTTAGCTTTCTCAGTATCGCTTAAAAGAGTATAGATTAATAACCAAAATAGTTAGAACTAATTTTTGCCACTCATTGTTTGACAGCAAAATTAGCTTCCTATCATAATGTTACAATCTCAAAAATTAGATTATATCATCTGGTCAATGGTAATTTAATCTGTAACCGCCTGCCGCGAATTTTAGTGTAAGAAGTGACGAATACCGCTTAATACCATTACTATACCCAACTCGTTAGCAGCAGCAATGGAATCTTTGTCCCTAATTGAACCTCCTGGCTGGATGATAGCACTAATTCCCGCAGCAGCAGCGGTACGCACAGAGTCATCAAAGGGAAAGAAGCCATCACTAGCGATAACTCCTCCTTGGGCTTTTTCTCCTGCTTGTTCTAGGGCGATTTTAACTGAACCAACACGATTCATTTGTCCTGCACCAATACCTAAAGTAGTGCGATCTCGACTAACCAAAATAGCATTGGATTTAACGTGCTTGACTAACTTTTGAGCAAACAGCATTTCCGCAGTTTGTTCTAGAGTAGGTTGCTTCTCGGTAACGATTTGCCAGTCATTGGGATTTTCAATTTTGTCATCGCTGGCTTGAACCAAAAATCCCCCAGCGATCGCTTTTATAGTTTCTGGTTGTCCTGTAGCTAAATCTGGTAGCAATAATATTCTTAATTTAGATTTAGCTTTTAATATCTCCCGAGCCTCTTGATCACAACCAGGGGCGACAACACATTCTAAAAAGGTCTTCATTAAAGCTTGAGCCGTTGCAGCATCGATAGGCTGATTTAAAGCTACAATACCGCCAAAAGCAGAAACATTATCAGCATTAAAGGCTTTTTCGTAGGCTTCTGCGAGGCTACTTCCCACTGCTGCGCCACAGGGGTTAGTATGTTTTAAAACAGCTGCTGCAGGTTCAGTAGGGTCAAATTCTGTAATAATTCGTCTTGCTGCTTCTAAATCAACCAAATTATTGTAGCTTAATTCTTTTCCTTGTAATTTAGTCGCTGCTGCCCAACCTGATGCTACTGTACCAGTTTGATACCAAGCTGCTGGTTGATGGGGATTTTCGCCATAACGCAAGGACTGAACTTTATTGCCGGTAATGCTATAACTATCTTCTAAATCCTCTGGCGGGTTGAGCTTAGCAAAATAAGCAGAGATGGCGCGATCGTAACTATTAGTATGGGAAAAAGCATACCCAGCCATTTGTTGCCGAAATTCTAAAGACACATCCCCGTTAGACTGTTCATATTCTGCTAAATACTCATCATACTGACTAGGGTTACATAAAACAGTCAAGTACTTAAAATTTTTCGCTGCTGCACGAATTAAAGTTGGACCGCCGATGTCGATTTTTTCGATCGCTTCTGGTATAGTGGCATTAGGTTGGGCTATTGTTTGCTCAAATGGATAAAGATTCACTACAACCAAGTCCAAAGGAAGAATATCATTAGCCTCCATCTCAGCTTGATCTTCTGCTAAATCTCTCCGACCAAGAATCCCTCCATGAATACGGGGATGCAAAGTCTTGACTCTTCCCCCTAAAATCTCAGGCGAGCCTGTGTAGTCACTAACTTTAGTTACGGTGATTCCAGAATCCTGTAAAGTCTTAGCTGTACCACCACTACTGATAATCTCAAACTGAAATTTTTCTACTAACTGGCTGGCTAATTCAACGATACCAGTTTTATCGGAAACGCTTAAAAGTGCTAGACGGCTCATAAATTGCTCTTACTTCAAAGGATAGGCAATATTTACCTTATGATATTTTCGATATTTTAAGAAATATTTTTACAGGAATTTTTGTAGTAACGCTGACAGTAGGATAAAAATATTTAAAATCAGCTTAGGAAGAAGCGATCACTCTCGAAACAATCACTTAATATTATGCTTATAAGAAGAGGAAATAGAAGATTATTTCTGCCTAAAAATACCAAAATAAAAGAGGCTAAGGAAGTTTAAACAATATGTTATGGGGTATGGAACTATCTTTTGTCGAAGAAGAAATTCTTCGCAAATATTTACCAATTCTTAGAAGATATGAAGTTTGTTTCAACGAAGAGACTTGTGATTTAATTGAAAATTGTCACAAGGATTTAGAAAGCAAGATACAGGCTTTTATTGGGTGGTTTCTGAGTTTAGAATATCGTGCTTCAATGGAAAATGAAAAACTAATTCTTCCAGATGCCAATGAAATCTTAGTACAAGCTTTGAGAGAAGAATGGTATCCTACTGAATTTCAAAAAGAAAAGTTAATGGAAGTTGGTTTATTCCCTTTTGAGCTCGCTATCAGAGAAAAATTAGGGGAGATTAATTTCTTTAGAGCGATCGCTTATGAAACTCATAGAAACTCTATGAGAATTAAGTTCTTTTATCATGGTGAAATAATTTGGGAGGAACACATACCCGATCTGCTAAAAGTTTCTCATAGAGAATTAATAGAAATGTACAAATTTAGAGTTAATCAGCACCAAGAAAATCTTAAAAAACTGGGTTTTAACGTGAGTTAGGAGTTAGGAGTTAGGAGTTAGGAGTTAGGAGTTAGGAGTTTTCGCTATGTTCTTCGGACAACGGGGCTTATAAAGTGCGCCCGCAGGTGACGCACACAGCCCCTCCGCTACGCGAACGCGAAAAGCTACGCAACGGAGTTATGATTTTTTTCTCGAAC
>JASJDX010000311.1 GCA_030064975.1 Pleurocapsa sp. MO_192.B19 | reverse complement strand
ACATCGGTGGAAAGTACTTGATAGACAATGACAATGCCGACAATAAAGCCCATCATTGTTCCTAAGCTAAAGACGAAACCAATGGCGGTACTGGTTTGAATGTAATTTAGTTCTGCATCGACATATTCTTGATAAGTATAAGCCTTGACATCTTCGGGAAGATAAGCATTCAGAGAAAGTCTTGCCCCTTCTGGATCTCGTCCTTCCTCTAGGTTAATTATGCCTAAGCTAACTAATGCTGGTTGTTTTCTAGGAAATAAACGCATAAAGTTTTGATCGCTAGTAATTAATGCGCCATCATCCTGAAAAGATGCACCTAATTTGAATAAACCACCAATAGTTATAGTAGTGCGCTCAATTTCTGTGGTGATGGTTTTTCCCTGTTCTATTTGGGCAATAACTTCGTCGTATTCTCCTCTGGATGCTCGATCGAATAACACCGTATCGGGCATTTTAACTTTATTTAGTTGACTATTTACCTCAGGTAAATCGAAAGCAGGTTTTTCAGGATCGAAACCCATTACCATCATCGAGGTTTTCTCTTTATTCTGAGGGTTACGCCAACTAACAGAACCAACGTAAACAGGTTCAGCCGATTCTACTCCTGGTACATCCATCGCCTGATAAAGTCGTCGGCGCGGGAAAGTATATAATTCGTTAAAATTAGTGGCTTGGGTACTAGTTAAAACTATGTCTCCCTGAATTTTCCTTGGATATTGGGTATTAGTGGTATAAAGTGCATTCTTAAACCCCAACTGCATAAAAATCAAGATGTCTGCAAAGGCTATTCCTGATAATGCAGTTATTAGTCTGAACTTATCGTGTTTAAGTTGTAACCAACCCAGAGGGGTGCGGTTTTTTAGTGATTTAAACATATTTACTACTTCCTACTACATGCGGCGAACTAAGCGCCTTTGTTACTTTCTACTCCTGTACGGGCGTTAGCGTAGCTCTTCTGAAAGAAGCACGGCCGTTCGCCCCTACCCAAATTCCTACTCATTACTCACTACTTCGCCCCTACAGATTAATTTGTACGTTCACTAGTAAATTGGTTAATCCTGCTACTTTTTGACTGGATTCTTTGTCTAGCTTGACTTTGACTTCGACAACTTTGGCATCGATATTGGCTGTAGGATCGGTGTTGACTACTTCTTGTCGTTCAACTTCTAAACCGATACGTTCTACTGTTCCTGTAAGTTTTTCTGCTATGGCACTACTAGTAACTGTTACTTGTTGTCCCAGTTTGACTTTACCGATGTCGCTTTCATATACTTCGGCTACCGCATACATTTGGTTGATTTGTCCAATTCTAGCTATACCTTCATCACTGGAAACTACTTCTCCTGGACGAGTTAAGATTTTTATTACTGTTCCTGCTTGGGGAGATTTGATATATGCTCGATTTAATTCTGCTTGGGCTGTTTTGACTGCTGCTTGGGCTTGTCTTACCTCAGCGGCGGCTACTTCTACATCTACTGGGCGTACTTCAGCGATTTTGTCTAAAGTTGCTTTGGCTTCGGCGATTTGCTCTTGTTGGGCTGATTTAATACGGTTAAGATTGGCTTTGGCTTCAGCTAGTTGTTCTTTAGCAGTTGCTAAGGTTAAATATTTACTATCTTTTTCTGAGGCTGAAATTGCCCCATCTTGATATAAGGTTTGATAGCGTTGATATTCTACCTGGGCATTATTTAATTCTGCCTCCATCCGTGATACCATCGCCGTCTGGGCAGCAATATTATTATCTCTCTCTGTTTGAATACGAGCGATCGCAGCTTGTTGGGCTTGGATTTCTCCTGTTTTTGCCCCTGCCTTGACTTGGGCTAGGGTTGCCTCTGCTACCCTTACCTGTTCTTGAGATTGATTTAAAGCTGCTTCTAGACGATCGCGACTGTCTAAAACTGCAATAACTTGACCTTGTTTAATTTCATCCCCTTGATTAACCAGTAACTCTTCAATGCGATTTCCTTCAGCAGAAGAAGAAACTGATATCTGAATGATTTCTCCACTGGGTTCTAATCTACCTAATGCTGTTACTGTTTTGATTTCTGGCATTACCTGAGTTACTGGTTCAGGTTCAGAAATAGAGGCTTGACGCAATCTATAGGCTGTTATGCCCCCGATGATTAAAGTTAAACCAATAATCCATACAGGTAATTTATTTACCAGGGGTTTAGAAGATTTAGTTTGGTTGCCTGTTGTTATATAGTCCATTGTTATCAAGTTTGTTTGCTACTAAACCGTTTAGTTCAATTAGTACTATAATAAAACTAAACCAACCAGTTCAGCAACAATTCAATTAGAAAATTAATATGAAACAGTTAAAACCGTCGCAGCAACATCTAGCACTACCAGGATGTCTTAATTTGCGGGAAATCGGCGGATATCAAACTTCTGAAGGAAAACAAATAAAGTGGCGTAATTTGTTGCGAAGTGATAGCTTACATAACTTACCTGTATCTAGTCAGCAACAGCTTATAGATTATGGAGTCAGAACAATTATCGATCTGCGAAGCCCGTCTGAAGTTAGTAGCCAGGAATATACTTTCAGCCAAATATCAGAGATTGATTATTTTAATTTGCCCTTAGTGGCAGATCGAAGTCAAATCGAATCAATCAAACAGAAAACACTATTAGAACATAATTGTTTTTTCCTAGAAAAACACTCATCAGCAATCAAAGAAATTTTAGAGACGATTGCTAGCCAACCAACCGCAGTAGTAATTCACTGTGCGGCAGGAAAAGATCGAACAGGAATCATCATTGCTTTATTATTAGCTATAGCTGATGTACCAGTAGAGACTATTGCTGAAGACTATAAACTTAGCGATCGCTATTTAGCACCTTTATATAGCCAGATACGCGCCTTAGCAATTCAACATGGGTTTGCTCATTTGTTAGAATCTTCACCGCAAACAATGGTAGATATATTTACCTATCTTGAGGGTAATTACGGCGGAATTAATAATTATTTAGCCAATATTGGGATTAGTTCAGCAAAACAAACTAGTCTTAAAACTATGCTTGTGCAATAAATGAAATAATAAGAATAAAATAATATGAATAAAATAAAAACTAAAAATACACAACGTACCAAATCAGAAGCCAAAGCTGAAGCAATTCTTAAAGGTGCTATGAAAGAGTTTCTGGCTAATGGTTACGCAGCTACCAGTATGGATAAGGTAGCTAAGACAGCAGGAGTTTCCAAAGCTACTGTTTATAGTTATTTCGGTGACAAAGAAAGCTTGTTTAATGCCTTGATTCAAAATTTAGCCAAAGATAAATTTCAGACAGCAATGATTTTGCCAGAGTCTGAATCTGCTGAGAAAGAGCCTAAGCTAGTTCTGCAACAGCTAGCGACTAAGATACTAGAAAATGGTATGAAAGATCGCACTTTTCAAAATTTCATACGAATCATTATAGGTGAGTCGGGGCGTTTTCCTGAATTAGCCCAAGCTTATGTTAATAATTTAGCTAAACCAGCGATCAAAATGCTCACTCAGTATTTTAAATCTCATCCCGAACTCGATTTACCCGATGCAGAAGCCATAGTGAGGGTATTTATGGGAACCCTAGTTTACTACATGATGCTCCAAGAACTAATGCATGGTAAAGATATTATTCCCTTAGAAAGCGATCGCCTAGTTAATACTTTGACGGATTTAATTACAGCAAATAAAGGTAAGTAAAACTTTAAAAACTAGATTGCATAAATATGGGACATTTAACCTAAAGATATATATGTATATATATACTAACTTCTAAAATCAACCCATAAAAAGCGATGTGTCCCCGCGTCAAATCCCGTCCTCAAGCAACTACTAAATCAAAAACCGCTAAACTCTGGATTTTGTTAGTGGGGGTTAATCAATATCAGGATAAAAAAAACTTACCCTCGCTTCAATACTCCGCTTTGGATTGTCAGGGATTAGGGGAAGCACTCAAAGAGGCGACGGCTAGCTTTCCTGCTAAGGAAGTTATTATTCATCACGACTTTGTTAGCCAGCGTCCATACATAGCAGAAATTCAACAGAGTATACAACATATTATTACTGCTGCTAGTTCTGAAGATACGATCCTGTTTTATTTTTCGGGACATGGTATTTTAGAACCCAACACGCAACAAGTAGTTTTATGTCTTGCTGATACTAATACAAATAAACTCTTAACCACAGGCTTACCATTAAACACTTTATTAAAACAGTTAAGTAATTGTGCAGCCAGTCAGCAATTAGTTTGGTTAGATGCTTGTCATAGTGGGGGAATGACTCTACGAGGGACATCAAAGATATCTTTGCCCAATCCTAGTTCTCAGTTGGTTGAAGTTTTGCGTCACAAGGCTGCGGAAAGTAAAGGTTTTTATGCTTTGTTATCCTGCGACCAAACACAACAATCGTGGGAATTTCCTGAATTGGGACATGGGGTATTTACTTATTATCTGATGCGGGGTTTAAGGGGAGAAGCCGCCGATTCTCAGGGAATAATTGAAGCTGATGCCTTGTATCAATATGTCTATCATCAAACCCTACGGTATATTGATAAAACTAATCAACAAATACGCTTAATTAACCAGCAAAAAAGTAGTCGGGGAGAAAGAAGACTGCAATCAGAGTTTCCTTTGCAAACTCCTAAACGCATTGTTGAAGGATTTGGTAAGGTTGTATTAGGTAAGCGATCGCTCTACAATTTAGAAGTTAATCCCCGCCAAGCATTAGTAATTGATGCTGGATTTAAGGCTAATCGAACTACTTTAGCTTTAAGCCAACTATTACAGAGTGGGGGAGAATTTAATCTCAGATATTTCCCTCAAACTAACGAACCTTGGTCACAAGTCAGAAATGCGATCGCAACTTGTTTAAATTCCCAGGTACAAACTAAAACCGATCCTGAAATTACCACAGCTTTACTTTATTTAAGGGGACAAATTGAAACTACCGATACAGGGGAATCTTGGTTAGTCTTACGGGATGGTATACGTTTGTCTCGTTCTTGGTTAAGAAAAGTGCTGAAGAATTCTCGCGCTGTCCAACAGATCGTGATTTTAGACTGTCCTGGGGAACATTCTCTGGTGGAATGGGTAGAAGACTTACAATTAGAAGAATCACGAGGACAGTGTTTAATTGCTGCTAATGCACCTTTAGATAATTCTCAGCAGTTTACCGACGCAGTTTTAGAAACTCTACAAAATGCTGACTCTCAAGCAGAATTACCGATCGCAGCTTGGATTACTCAGTTGCAAATTGCCTTAGCGGGAACAGGAATTGTTCCTCAAGTTTGGCTATCAGGTACTCAGGGGGTAATCGAAGTACTTACTGCCAAAAATGGAGTAGCAAATCATCAGCCAGTTTTGGACTTAGGAATTTGTCCTTATATGGGGTTACAAGCTTTTAATGAAGATCATGCTGAGTATTTTTATGGTCGAGAAGCTTTAGTTCAGAAGTTATTGAACCAAATCAATCATAACCCAACTATGGCAGTGGTTGGTGCTTCTGGTAGCGGTAAATCCTCTGCGGTACAGGCGGGGTTGATGGCACAATTAAGACAGGGTAAACAAATACCAGGTAGCGATCGCTGGTGGCTGGGTTGTTTTCGTCCTGGTAGCAAGCCTGTTCAAGCTTTAGCCAAATTATTAACTGATTCTGGTAGCAAGCCTGTTCAAGCACAACAAAAGCTACAAATTGAAGGATTACTGTATCAAGGGGTAGAAGGATTTGTTCGCTGGTTACGGACTCGAACTGAACCAATGGTATTGCTGGCGATCGATCAGTTTGAGGAATTGTTTACCCTGGCAGGAGAAAGTGAACGCCAACAGTTTATTGATTTGATTTTGGGTGCAATTAAATATGCGGGCGATCGCTTTAAATTGGTTTTAACCATTAGAGCAGATTTTGTCGCTTCTTGTCTAGAAATTGCCGAATTAGACTATATTTTACAAAAAGGTAACGTTTTCGTACCGCCTTATCTTACAGAAGCCGATTATCGTAATGCGATAATCAAACCTGCTAAACAGGTAGGCTTAAAAGTTGAGTCTGGTTTAGTAGAAGTATTGTTACAAGATTTAGATCGTTCCGCAGGAGATTTACCTTTATTACAGTTTGCCTTGCAACAATTATGGGAACGTCGGAAGAATGGAAAATTAACCCTCAAAGCCTACCAAAAACTAGGGGGAATCAAAGGCGCATTGGAAAGACAAGCACAGGCGGTATACGATAGCCTCGATCCTGAGTCTCAAGATTGTGCGCGCTGGATTTTCTTAAACCTGACACAATTGGGAGAAGGTACAGAAGATACCCGTCGTCGTATTACTAAATCGGATTTGGTAGTAGCTAAATATCCAGAGGCTTTAATTGATAAAACCCTCCGCATCCTCACTGATGCCAAACTGCTAGTCGTTAACCTAGATAACGGTACTAACACTGGACAAAGCCGTAGTGCTGATACTCCCCCCGCCGACGATGAACTATTCCTCGAAGCCATGCGCCAAGAGGCTACAGTCGAAGTTGTCCATGAAATCCTGATTCGTCATTGGTCAAGTCTGCGTTGGTGGTTAGAAGAAAACAGAAGTAGATTGCGATCGCAACGTCAGATCGAACAAGCAGCAATATTATGGCAACAAAAAGATCGACAACCTGACTTTCTGTTGCGAGGTGTACGTTTAGCTGAAGCTGAAGAGATATTTATTAAATACACCGATGAGTTATCTGATACGGCTAAAGAATATGTCGCTAACTGTATCGATGCCAGACTCGCTGAACAACAAGAAGTAAAAAGACGTTTACGTAAAGCACAGATAACCGCAACGGCATTAGGTATTTTAGGACTAGCGGCTACTGCTTTTGGTGTTACCGCCTATCGCCAGAAACTAATTACGCAAATTGAAAATATTGATGGTTTAAATGCTGTTGCTGAAGCGCAATTATTATCTAATCAACAGTTGGAATCTTTGGTTACTAGTGTCAAAGCAGGAAGGGAATTAAAACAAATCAATGGCTTAGGTAAAGCTTTAGTTGGTGGAGAAAATTGGCAAGAAACTAAAGCCAAAACTACCACAACTTTACAACAGTCTATTTACGGCTCTCAAGAATTAAATCGCCTCGAAGGTCATAGCCAAAAAGTTAATGCTGTTAGTATCAGTAATGATGGCGAACTATTGGCAACATCCAGTGATGATGACACTATCAAAATTTGGCACAAAGACGGCAATTTAATTAAAACTTTAACAAAAAAACAAACACAGGTCAATCCTCTTGCTTTAAATTTCAATGGTAGTAATCAGCAAATTACTAATCCTGCTTATTTAGCAGAGAATAATATCTCGAATGAAAATAGTAATTATCTGGTCAATATTAGTGACGAAGTAACAGTGCAACTACGGTCAAAACTTGATAATCAGCTAATTAATTCCTATTCTCACCAGCAACCAGTTAATAGTGTCAGTATTAGTCCTGATGATCGGTTATTAGCTACCGCCACCATGGATGGCAAAGTTAATATCTGGAGTAAAGATGGCATTCTACAACAGACTTTGAATGGACATACAGGAGAAGTTTTAGATGTTAAGTTTATTCCTGATAATCAAGATAGCGATCGCTATAAATTAATATCTACTGGTGTCGATAAAACTATCAGAATATGGCAAGTTTTTAATCATTACTCAGATCGAGCCGAGGGGATATACAGTATTGCCTTTTCCCCAACATCTTCTGATACATTTGCTACTGCTGATTGGGATGGCAAAATTAAAATCTGGCGTAATAATCCTGATGGCACACAAAAACTAACTCGCACTTTACCAGGACATGAAGATGCAGTTTCGCAAATTAAATATAGTCCCGATGGCAAGTTTATTGCTTCAGCTAGTTGGGATAAAACAATTAAACTTTGGGATGTTGAAAGTGGAAATTTAATTGATACTTTGCAGGGACATAAAAGTGGAATTAATAGTATTACTTTTAGTAACGATGGTCAGACTTTAATTTCTGGTAGCGAAGATAAAA
>JASJDX010000310.1 GCA_030064975.1 Pleurocapsa sp. MO_192.B19 | reverse complement strand
GAGCAGGCTTGCCAACAATTTTATCAACATTGGGGTCTAACTTCAGAAGTCCAAAGGCAGGATTGGCGGGAGCAGTATCATCTCAGCCAACAACAATTAGAAGACTTGGCAACCCGCAGGCTGAGAGTGGAGAGATTCAAACAAGCTACTTGGGGACATCAACTGCAATCTTATTTCTTCCAACGGACAAGACAGCTAACTCAAGTGATTTATTCTTTGATTCGCACTACAGATCGAGGGATTGCCAACGAAATGTATTTCCGCCTACAAGAAGAGGAGCAGTCTTTTGCAGAAATTGCTCGCACCTACTCGGAAGGACCAGAAGCGGCGACAGGAGGACTTATGGGTCCGGTTGAACTTGGTACACTTCATCCCATACTGGCGCAGTTGCTCTATACCAGCCAAGTTGGCGTAATCAGACCACCTGTACTCTTAGGAGAATGGCTAGTGATTATTCGCCTTGAAAAGTTCATTCCTGCTGAGTTCAATGAGTTCGTGCGCCGAAGATTACTCCAGGAAAAGTTTGAAGCTTGGTTTCAACAGCAGCTCGAGCAACTCTCCTCCCAAGATAGAATTTGGATGGGAGCAGCAACCAATCAGCAGCCTCACACAAGAGGCAAGTTAGCAGCAGCCTCATAACGCTCTTTTGGGACTCTAGGCAGAAGAGAAATAGAAAATAGTGATGGCGCGGGGGTTGGGTGTTGGGTGTTGGGAAAAAATTTAACGCTCGGGTTTTATAAAATATTTTGCCTACCTACTTATGCCGTTATCCTCTTAGTTCACTTAATTAAACAACAAGCGGAAAAACGAACTACAAGATCGTGGGATGTTTCGATTAATAATTCAGTTAGAGAGATTAAGCGTACTAATAAACGTCGTAAATCTGGCGGCTACTATGCGAGTGAAGATGAATTAATGGAAACCATTGAGGAAGCCTTTGAAGCTGCCATTGAAAGAGCAGCAGTGGAAGCTTTTGAGGGTAGACACGATAATGATGAATTAAAGCAAATGATTGATTTAGAAAAAGTCAAAGAAATTGCTTTAAATTTAATTAATTCTAATTAGTGCGATCGCGAAAAGGATAAGGAATTTACCTTGTTTCAGCCTTCTCCCTTACAATAAAAGCAGTCCCTTGAGAGTCTGAGCCATCAAGGCGCGACTTCTTCAATCTAAGTCTCAAAACCCTCAATGTATAAGTACTTGGTTGAGCTTGAGAAGTTTATGAACCAGTTCAGAAGTAGGGGCGGATACTGTTGGCGAAAGTAATCTTCGTTGAAATCCATGGCACTACAATGACGATAAATCTTTACTCTGGCGATTAGCAATACTTTATGTAAGATTGTCTGTAGCACATTCGCCAACAGTATCGGGGCGTATTGCCATACGTCCTTAGAGAAGTTCAATAATTTTCGTGGCATTGCTGATTTGGAGTATGAATTATTGCCATCGGCAAATAAAAGAAAGAAATCTCCTTTATCTCTCTTTTCAACCTTGTCCCCCCATCAACCCTATCAACACCTTGACTCAGCAACGCGGTTTTTGTTATGGGAGGTAACTAAATATGACTACAACTTTACCACTCGGCGATAGCATGGGAATGACCACCACCAATTAATACTAACCTTTGATTCATATGATTGAGTTGATAGGCAAAGTTAAATCTCTTATCTCCTACTCTCCTATATCGTGATGATGCTAAGCCTTAGAATCATATGGTTGCTCCAGATGAGCCTCTAATAATTGTATGTTCTCGTAAGGCTCTAGCTGAATTGTAGCGTGGACTAAACCATACTTTTCTTGAAGTTTACGTTCTACTGTTTCGACAATTTTGTAGGCTGAGCTAATTTCTCTTGGTGCAACAACCAAATGCATCTCAATAAATACTTCTTGATCGATTACTCCTCTCGAAGTGATCGAATGACAGTTAAGCACGCCATAGACATCCATGACAATGTCCATAATTTCTTTAGCAGGAATTGCCACGCGATCGCTTAAGAAAGGAACATTTTCCTGGATTACTTCCCACGCACTCCAGAATACTAAACCCGCCACCATAAATGCTAAGACAAGATCTAGCCAGAGCAATCCGAGACGAACTCCCCACATTCCAACCAAAATAACTACTGTTACCCAAACATCACTTAGAGTATGACGGGCATCAGCTTGCAATAACTTACTATTAAGAGCTTTGCCTCTTTGAGCCTCATACACTGCAATGAAAATGTTAATGATTAACACCCCAATCATCATCATTAAATTGAGGTTACTAACTGTAAGAGATTCTGCATCCAAGGGGGTAAAAATACGTTTTACGGCAGAACTTAAGATTTCAATCCCCGCTACAATCAAAAAACCGGCAATCCCTAATGCACCTAATGATTCAAATTTGGAATGTCCGTAAGGATGATCCCAGTCTGGTTTCGGGTTGGCAAGGCGCATTGCAATCAAACCCAAAATATTGCTAGCACTGTCTGAAAAAGAGTGTAAGGCATCAGCTAGTAGGCTAAGTGAACCCATAGCTAAACCCAAGCTGAATTTTGTTTCTAAAACCAGTAAATTCAACCCCAATGTTATGTAAAGCACATTTTGAATTGAATTTTGTCTTTGTGATAGTTGATGATCGAGTTTTTGCTGAGAGTCATCCATCTTGATAGCCAAGTTTATTCTAGTTACTTTCTACTCTTATTTTCTAGGATATTGAGACAAAAATCATAATGTAATTTTACAGAGTAATTTTAGAGAAAAACTATTGCAGCTACATTAACTTGTTACTCTTTTAAACTTTAAACCTTTGATTTTCTGAATAAGCTTGGGCTGACGTTTTTTATCTATAATCACTTGGTTCATTTTTATTTGGCAATTGTGAAGATAAACACAGCCAACTAGAGGCACTTACTTCTACTTTTGACTTTAACTGGGATAAAACTTCCTCCAGCTCTGATTGATTATTATTACTATCGCAGACAAAATCAACCTCTATTTCTACCTCAGGCAAACTCTGGTTATTAGCTAATTTTTTAGTGCTAATACCAATTACTACTAATTTTTGTTCTTTGCTTAACTGAACTAATAAGGCTAATACCTCAATTTCGTTTTCTGCTGGGCAAATTACCTGACAGCGATAATAGACTTCTTGAGGAATGTTTTCTATTGACTGTTCTGCAATTTCAGGATTGGACTTTTCTTCTGCTAAGCTTGATGAAGCATCATTATGCAATTCTTCTTCTAGGCTAGGGATAAATTCCCTTTCTGTTACTGGGAAGAGTAGATTTGCCAGAATAATTGCCAAAATACCAATATAAGCAGGAAGAAAAAGACCGTATCCTACTAGAGAACCTACCGAACCTGCGCACCAAAGTTTAATTGCTGCATTGATACTTGGAGGTTCAACTTGTTTTTGGAGCAAAATGCCAGCACAAATTATACTAATGCCTAAAATTAACTGAGAAAAAATTGTCGTTTCTGAAGTTAAGTTAGTAAGCATCGCAAACATAGCTGCACCTAAAGCTATCTGAGTGTTAGATTTAATTGATTTTCTAGTTTGATACCATTTTGTTTCGATCGCAGTAGCACCTCCCAGAATAAAGGCAAATAATAAACGTACTGTGACTTCTTGCCAACTGATTGTGTCCATTAGTTACGTGGGCTTTCCTCTAATTTATGTTTAACATGAGAAATTAAGACATTAGTCCCGAGACAAATCTCTCAAGTTGCCGCAATGATATACTTATTGCAAAATAATAGCAATAACTTATTTGCGCAGTAAAGATACTTATCCAAAATAGAACCAGAATTGCACCCGTCTCAGCATCTTGTATTTTATTTTAAGATCTAGATCGAATACATTATAAATACACTATATATTAAAATAAATAAATTCTGATAAGTAAGTTTACTTACATTAAACATCATAAAATAACCAGAAACATCAATCATTTTGCTACTGCCAACGATCTCGATCTTGTACTTCTTGTCTATAGAAAATATCGTTTTTTTTATTAGTTGAATCCAAAGATAAATATAGCCAACTAGCAGAATTTACTTCGACTTTTGATTTGAGAATACTTAATACTTGCTGTAATTGATGATGATTATTATTAGCATCAAAGATAAAATCAACCTCTATTTCTACTTCAGGCAAAGTGTGATTATTGGCTAAATTTTTACTACTAATACCAGTGGGCATTATTTTCTGTTCTTTGAGCAATTTAACTAATAAAGCTAATATCTCGATTTCGTTTTCTGCTAAACAGATTACTTGATAGCGATATTTAGTTTTTTGCGGAGTGATAGGTATTAAACGTTCAGCAATTTCTATCTCTGGCTTGATTGGTAAGCTTAATCTAGGATGATCATTTAATTCTGCTTCTATATTAGGGATAAACTCTCTTTCTGTTGGTTGAAACAGTAAATTAGTAAGAATAATTGCTAATATACCAAAATAAGCAGGAAGAAAAAAACCGTATCCTACTAGGGAACCTGCCGCTCCTGCACACCAAAGTTTAATTGCTGTATTGACACTCGAAGTATCAGCTTGTTTTTGGAGCAAAATGCCAGCACAAATTATACTGATACCTAAAATTAAATGAGAAGAAAATATAGTTTTTGAAGTCAAGCTAGTGAGCATTGCAAACATAGCCGCGCTCAAAGCCATCTGAGTATTGGATTTAATCAATTTTCTGGTTAGATGCCATCTTTTCTCGATCGCAGTAGCACCACCAAGAACAAAAGTGAATAATAAACGTATTGCGATCTCCGACCAACTTATGGTATCCATTAGTTATATTGGCTTTTCTCTAATTATTTTTTTAAGATTAGACATGAGAGATTGATCCCCAAGTAAATCTCTCATGTTCCTGCCATAATATCCTTGTTACTATTAAACAGCAATAAACTCTGTGTCGGGTCTTTGTTGAGCGAAATATTAATAAAATATATAAAATTACTTTGCTGGAGTAATATTTAAAGATTTAAACATTTCATTTTCTACAGTTTCGGCAAAATCATCATACTGCTCTACATCTGCTTGATAAGTTACAGTGTAAAGGCGATCGCTATTTATAGTCCAAATTTGCAAGTATTTCAATTCTAAATTGTTATCTAGGTTACTTGCGGTATAAATAACTTGATGAGCTTGTTTTTCATTAATCTCAATGGGACGAGAATCAATAATTTTTACTTTAGGTAATTGAGTAATTTGATAAACAGCATTAGTTGTATATTCATCTAATGAGTTAAATTGGGGAGATTTCTCGACTTTAATAGTAACTTCAGGGACAACCAAATAAGACTGACTTTTCTGGGGAATAAATATCGCTATAGTGCCCCAATCTTGGCTCGATTGATTTAATTCCCAACTAAAAGGATATTTCATCTCAATGCCATGAGTAATATTGCGATAGAGAAAAGGAACTTGGGTTTGATCTTGGGCGTAAGAATCAGTAGTTGATGTTTGGTTGAGAGAATTTTCTAATCGCCAATAATAATATCCAGCCCCCAAAACAGCTAATAATAAAACACTTGCACCAATGATGGTTTTAAAATCCAATAGTTTACTACCTAATTTAAACTTTTTGAATGTTTTAAAAGCCTCACTTGCAGATGTATAGCGTTGATTAAATTCTGGAGACACCATGCGCTCTAAAACTTGAGCTAATTTCTCGTCTACTTGTACAAGATCGCGCCATTGAACTTTTTCTGTCTGATGATCTTGGGGAATATTTTTTGGCTCTATTCCCGTTAGAGCATAAATACCGATCATGCCTACTGCATAAACATCGCTGGCAAGCCTGGGTCTAATACTCCGTTGCTCTGGAGCCATATAACCATCAGTACCTATGGGTACGGTAAGGCTCGTGTTCCCATCAGCGTTCGCCATCTGATTATAAATTTTTTTAACTGACCCGAAATCAATCAAAATTAATCTGCCATCAGATTTACGCCTAATAATATTAGAAGGCTTAATATCTTGATGAATTACTTGTTCTCGGTGGGCTAAGTCAACAATTTCTAAAATTTCCCTTAATAAAGCTACTACCTGAGCTTCTGTCCATTGCTGACCAGATTTTAATTCTTGAGCAAGATCGGTGCCGTCGATAAATTCGTGGACTAAGTAAAATTTTTCTGACTCTTGAAAATAATCTAGAAGATTGGGAATGCGATCGGATTTGCCTAAAATCTTCAAAATTTTGACTTCTCTGGCAAACAGATATTTTGCTTTGCGTAAACTGAGATCATCTTTTGCCTGTGGCTCAAATTGTTTAATTACACAGCGAGGATCTCCTTTAGCTTGAATGTCTTCAGCTAAATAAGTTTGACCACACCTTCCAGTTCCCAAAAGGCTGAGAAGACGATAACGTCTGTTAAGAGTTTCTCCAATCATATGTCTACTTTTCTACTCCTTAACCGACAACTTCATCGCCAAATTATCAGCCCAAACCAATACGACTAGCTAAGCTAGAACTAAGAGGAATCAAAGTTGCCAACATCAAAAACAGTGCCAATAATGCCCAGGCTGCTCTAGTATCATCAGGTTCGGTTAATTCATTTTTTACTGGGCGTTCTAAATCTCGTTGCAGAAATAAAATTAACACTGCCCAATAGAGAGGAATGGGGTTAGTTGGATTAAATAAAGCAACAAAACCTAAGATGATGAGAGTTATCAAAGTAGTGCGCCGAGCAGTTTTACGTCCATAAATTGCGTGAACAATTCTTCCGCCATCCAATTTTCCTGCGGGCAATAGGTTTAATGCCGTAATCACCAAACCCAACCAACCAATTACCACCAAAGGATGAATATCGACTACCGAAGCTTCTAAAGACGAACCCAAAATTACTCTAGCTAAAGTACCGACTAAAACTGAGCCTCGAAAGAATTCTGTTGGCAATTGAAACATACTGCCAGAGTGAGACAAAGTCAAACCACAGACTAATAGTAATAAAGAAATAATTCCTGCTGTAGCTGGTCCAGCAAAAGAAATATCAAATAAAGTAGTACGATTGGGTAATAAAGATTCAAAACGAGTAATTGCCCCAAAAGAACCAATTTGCCAGGTGGGTAAAAAGAAAGGAATACTCAGACGAATGTTATAACGATTAGCAATAACTCGATGACCAATTTCATGAGCTATTAAAATAGTCCATAGTCCCAGACTAAGAGGAATAGCTTCGCCATAGCGTCCAAAGTCACTAAATAGATCAAAACCCTGCAATAAGCTGCCTGCTTCTAAACTAGTAAGAATTGTGCCAATAAATAAAATTAGGGCTAAGTTTTTTTGTGCCAGAGTAGTAGGCTGTGGGTCATTGGTCTTGGGTAAAATAACGACTACGGGCTTTTGTTCAGGACTTTCTACTAAGAATAAACGATATTTATCTTGAAAAATATCCTCTAACTTTTGATTCATTTTCGAGTGGGCGATGTCTGGTTCACCACGGAGATTACCTTTAAAAATTGCTCCATCTTGGTAGGGTATAGTTTCGGTGGCAAAAAAGGTATCAATGCCAAAAATTCCCTTTAATTCGGCTAAATCTTCATCGGGAATGGGTGATATTTCCGACGCTGTATTATTTTCAAATTCTGTAGAGTTTGTGGATTGAGATGATTCTTCTGAAGCTTCTGCTTCTTGTTTAATTCTTTCTGCCGCTTTTTGTTGTAGTAAGGCTTCTTGTCCTGCGCCTCTAAGTTGTTTACCTAACCAAATATAAACAGCGATCGAAGTTACTAATAAAAATAATATACCCACTAAATTGAGATATATGCCGATCGCAAATAGACCAAAGAATAACAGCCAGGGACCCATAAGTACAATTGACTGTAACCAAGCTAGAATTCCCAACCTACCATAACCTTTGGCTCTGTTATATCCCCAAATTAGTATGGCAAAAGCAGCTGCAATAATTATTAAAGTGGCAATAGATTCTGATCCATTCAACATTAGTTATTTATGTATTTATTAATAAAGTAGATTAAGTTAACTATCAAAAACAGTGCTTAATATATTGTGTTTAGTATT
>JASJDX010000309.1 GCA_030064975.1 Pleurocapsa sp. MO_192.B19 | reverse complement strand
GCACAAGAAGATTTTCCCGTGCCACCTTTTTGATTGGCTACAGCAATAACTAGACCCATACATCAGCCTTTTTAAATTGCGTTCATATATTAACGTACTTATTTAGATAGTGAATAGTTGCTCAAGAGCAATTTAGCCAAGCCCATGGAGCAAACTAATCGCGATTGCGCTCCGCGCACTCCTAAGAGCTGCTCGCTCTTGAGCAACGTCCGCTCTAAGTTACAAATAACGTTCAACATAATTTTATAATTGGGCTAAATTTCTTGATGTTAATTTTACCTAATTGAGCAAAATCTGAAATAAATTAGTCATTATCAACTAAGTAATTTTTTAGATACTTAATAACTTCAGTTGAGCTATTAGCTTTTAGCTATCAGCTATTAGATCCCCGCTAATTGGGTAAAGCAACCCCCATCACAATCTTTGATTTGATGGTCTTCAATTAACGGGGGATTGAACCCGCCGTTAATTGTCAAGAAATGATACCAACAGATAACTCAAGCTAAAAGCTAAGAGCTAAGAGCTATTGAATTTATTTTAATTAAGGTACTAATCAAGATGTATTTACAACCTAGACCAGAGCAAAAAACAGTTCAATTAAATTCATTCTTAATTTGGTGGGCAAACCTGCTTCCTTCTCAAATTAAAGCAATAATGCCCCACTGGTCGCTCTCCGCTGCGATTGTAACAGGACTAGCCCTACTCAATGGTAATCAAATGGGAATCACTATGGTTTCCTTGTTCTGGGCATCAATGATCTTTACCTTAGCTTTCCGCGCTCTAAAACCCTATATCGGTAAGCACAAATGGATAATTCCTTGCTATCACGCTTTATTATTCACTTTAGTCACTAAACCCGCATTGGCTCAAGCTGCTCCTGATGGTGCTTGTACTAATGCAGGGCTGTTTGCTGCGGTTACTAATTTTGTCGATACGGTCTTTACCAACATTACCTTTGGTGGCGTTGGAGGCGGTACTTTAAGTGCGCTAATTTGTCAGGTAGTTGGATTGCTGACAGTAGGACTATTACTAGGATTCTTAGGGGTTTTAGGTACTATTTCCTATCAAGTTGGCTATCAAAGACAGCCTATTGCCACTGTATTAGACCCCGTATTTGGCTTTCTAATTTTTGCTGGGGGAGCAACCTTTGTCACTTCAGTCATGTTGGGAACTGGTACTACTGCTGGTGCTTAAAACGGAAGACGCAATGCAAGAAAAAGACTTAAATGGCGGTCGTGTCAATGGGATGATTGGCACGGCACTGGGATTTGGCTTTATTACTCCCAAGCAACTCCCCTTCGCTGGCGGAATTTTAGTACTTTGTTTACCCTTTATTTTTGCAAGTCCGTTTCAAGGACTAATTATATTTCTGCTAATCTACGGTCTTTTTTGGGTCTTAACAGGAAACGACCCCAGCCAATTTTTTGAACGGCTCAAAAAACCCAAAAGATACATTGCCGAAGAGGTACAGGTAGATTTTGGCCCGGCAGGAATTCTGAGACCAACAGAAACTAGGAAAATGACTACTACCTATAAAATTAGAGGCAAGCATCAGACATTTCATCATATTGAGCAGAAATTTCTGCTTAAAACCTATGGGCAAATAGAATTAGATGCCAGAGAAATCGGTTTCTATCTGTTGCGTCGCGGTAATCAGTTGATGGTTATTTTTGGTTGGAGTATTGCAGGTATCGACCCTGCTTTAACCAGTCAACAGGCAGAATCAAGTTTATCTTCGATCACCGATGCTCTCAATCAACTTCCCAAGGATATTGACCTTAAGTTCTATCAAGACATCGGTAGCAATTTTGATGAATATATTAGGCTACAGGCTGGAATTTTTTCAGATGATTTAGATCTTCTCAGCCAGGAGATAATTAAGTCCCGTGCCAAAAGAGGCAAGGAGTTGGCTCATGAAGGAAGATTACAGTCAAATAATCTAACTATCTTTGCTAAATATCGTCTGCCATTGGGTTCTGACTATGCAGTCAAACAAAACTGGCTCGATGACTTCTTATCTCAAACCCAGCCCCTAATCGGCATATTTAGAGGTAAGAAATTTGATTCGATTACCTCCTGGGAGAAAGTATTTGATGCAGCCTATAACTATGCCTTCCAAAAAGTAAATACTCTTTTAACCAGTAATCGCGGGTTTGGTCTCCAGGTTAGAGCGATGACGGTCAAAGATCTTTGGGCGAGAGACTATTTAGAATTACATAAACCTCCCGTCATTGAAATACCGCAGTATATTGTTTACAATCATCAGGGATTACAAAACCCTGTCATCAACTCTTCAGTTCATAGCTTGGGGACATTATTTCAGCCTCAAAACGGCATTGCCGTGAGTCCGCAGTTTGACCGCGGATTTGCCTATCTGCCAAGCAAACAAAAGTATGCTGCCTTTGTTCGCATCGGACAAGTACAGAAGTTTCCTCAAGATAGAAGAAGCGTCCATCTTGGCTATATGCGCTATCTGTGGAACATTGTGGCGGATAAAAAAACCATCACCAACTGTCGCGTAGTCACGGAAATTACCGCAGACAGGACTGGCTACGAAAGGTTACTGCTAGATAGAACCGTTTCTGATTCAATGAAGCGGGAAGCTTTAGCTACCAAAAAGCAAACTGTTGATGTGGTAGCAGTACGCCAGCGAGAGCAGGCACTAGAAGCTCGCGACTTACTTGAAGATAATCACATACCTTGCTGGACAAGCTGTGGAATTTGGCTTTATCGGCATAATCTAGAAACCCTAGAGCAGGAGCTGAGCGATCTCTGTCAGCAAATCCCTTCCGCTGCGGTAGAAAGAGTTGAATACTATACAGAGGATGTCTGGTTTCAAACCTGGGCGTTTGAATGGGAATCATTTTTAACTAAACCCAACCACCGTCGGCAAAAGTACCTGAGTTTTCAAGCTGCTCCCTTGATGCCTGTAATGAAAACTCAGCCCGTGAATAAGAAAGGGATGATGTTTTTGACCAGAGAGTTGAACACCCCTGTTTACCTTGATATTGCCAACGAAAAAAATCATACTGGCATCTTTGCTAAATCAGGGGCAGGGAAATCTAACGTCATCTTAGAGATGCTGCTGGAATACGTATTGAGCGGTCAGATAGTGGTACTGTTTGATTTTCCCCGTCCTGATGGTACGTCAACCTATACGGTGCTAGTTCCCCTGCTGCAAAAGCTAGGAGTTAAGGCAGCCTATCACAACGTGCGCGAAAATACGATCAACATCATCGAGATGCCCGATCTGACAAACGTTACTAATGAGAAAAATCGAGCCGAACGCTGGAGCGATGCCTTTAAATCCCATGTTCGTTTACTGGTGGCAATTGTAATTGGTATTTCTAATAATCCCGACAGAGAAGTGCTGGTAAACTCCCTGTTGACTGACTGTTACTATGACTTTCATCAACAGGAGGAAATCAAAGCAAGATACGAGCAGGCGATCTCCGGTGGCTATGGTAGTAAAGCCTATGAGCAGATGCCAATCCTCGCCGATTTTGTCAGTTTTGCTGAAGATTGGTTCAAAGAATACATCGCCAGTAAACAAGAAACCAATTCCGAGTTATCTAGAGAAACAATTGACCTGATCTTAATTCAACTACGGGGTATTCTTAGAACTCCCTTGGGTAAGTCAATTAACGGCATCAGTAGCTTTAATACCGATACTGACGTGTTGGTAATTGGTTTGACTGACGTAGCCGAAAATTTAGATTCCCTACTCTATGCCATGTCTGGGTTAAATGCTCTCTATCGCGGGGCTTTCTCTGCCAAGCGTTCTCTATTAGGAATCGATGAAGGAACAATTCTTTATAAGTTTCCCTTTTTCGCCAGAGAGACAGGCATCATTCCCGTTCACGGGCGGAAGTGGGGCTGTAACTTCTTGATTGCTGCTCAGGAAATTACGACGATTCGCGATTCTATTGCAGGAAATGAGATTTTCAAAAACTTAGACAACGTATTTTGTGGGCATATTGAAAGTCCCGCGCTCGCGGAGATGGAAAGCATTGATTTCTATCCCGAACTGCTCAAATACTATACTACCCAAGCTTTTAAGCCCAGCAGAGAATTATTACAATCCTATTGGTATCTCAAGCGTAGCGATCAGCATTTAGAAGTAACTCACCCTCCAAGTTACCTTCTGCTGGCTTTGGGGGCAACAGATCCCGATGAGGAGGCAGCAAGAGCCAAAATAATGGCGCAATACTCAGATGAAATTGAAGGGCTAAAAGCATTTGCCCTCGTTAATGCTAGAGCCAAAAAACAGGGCTTGTCTTTAGATTTTGTCATGAAGGAAATGCCTGATGTGACATAGCTTCGCTCTGATTGATTAGTTTTTAGCTTTCGCTCTGATTGATTAGCTTTTAGCTTTTAGTTTTTAGCTTTTAGCTTTTAGCTGCTTCGCAGCGAAGCGCCGCTAGGCGCGGCTTGGGCGCTTCACGCCCTGCGCTTTTAGCATGCACGCTTTTAGCTTTTAGCTGTACGATTGCAAAGCAATCGAAGTCGCGTAAGCGCGATGTAATCCAATACTTCTCGGATAGCATCTCTATTGATTGTTTAAGTAGGGAAAAGGTTAATGGTTAAAGGGAAAAGGAATGTAACAATCACCCTTTCCCTTTCCCCTTTGTCCTTTCCCCTAACCTCACCGAAAAAGCAGCAATTGTTAAACGAGAAGTATTGGTTTAAGTCTCATTAGAAAACTTTGGCGATCGCGATAACAATTATTACTCAATCAGAATATGTGGAAATTATTTCAGCAAGCGATCGCATTTTAGGAGAAAGTAAAAATTCCATCCCCTTCAAGTTGACTAGCTGAGGTATTCAACACTGTTGCAAGCTCAACACCAGAAAAGGAGATGGTAGTACGATCTCCAACTTGATTGAACTCAAGCTCAGCAATCTCAGTTGCACCAACACCAGCCACACCAATAATATCCACACCTAATTCCAAATCAGTGATGGTATTAGGAGAATTGGGAAATTGACCAGTGATAATCCAGAAAGCATCCGCACCATTCCCCCCAGACAAAACATTCTCACCACCAGAGGTAACAAACAAAGCATCATCCCCATCCCCAGCAATCAGAGTATCTCCACTCCCAGCCAACAATACATCATTACCACCTTGACCATAAAGTCGATTGTTGCCACTACCAGCAGAAGCATCAAGAAGATCGTCTCCTGCACCCCCAAACACAAGATCCCCATGGAAATGAGAATCCACTGCATCTAATTCATCATCTTCTAGAGTTCCGAAGAGAAATTCGGTCTTTTCACTATCCCCTTGATATTCGACAAATGCCTTAATAGCACTGGAGAAAAACTTATCTCCCTCATCAGGAGTTAAAACCTCAGCTTCTACTAATTCAGAGATGGAATTGTCTACCAAAGTCTCATACTCTTGTTGAGAAGCAAAATAACCGTCAAAACTTACGGGAATTTCGGAAACACCAGTCTGTCTCCTGCTGAGACATCATAGATACGATTACGAACACCTCCAGGCCAAAGTATTTCGATTGTCCCCCTTTCTTGTTCTCCCAGACCAAAGTTAGCTGCCAAACTATCTTGAGAAGCATAACTAGAACCACCGAGAATTGGTTGCATCACTGTGGAACCATCTTCAGGGGTAAACAAGACCACAGCCACAATGCCATCACGATTCACAGTTCCCTCTTCAGTTAAACCAACCGTACCAAGGGTTTGCACTTCTACGAAGTTATTACCGTTATCAGCACTATTAATTTCCACAGAGAGAGTGCCATCAGGGAATTCCAAGCCACTCCAAACGAATTCTCCAGGATTATCAGTGGGAATAAAAGTCGGGACAAAAGCTGCCGTTTCATCAAAGGGCGAACCATAGTTAGCTTCGTAATCAGCCAAAGCTGCATCGGGAAAGTCAAAGTTAGAAACTGAGACTATATCGACGAAACCATCATTGTTGAGGTCTCCAACCGCTACCCCCTGAACATTACGCCGCGTGTGGTTAGTCGAGTTCGCTAAACCATCGGAATCATAAGTAAAATTAGCCTCCCCATCATTTTGCAGCAGTGCCCCTGGATTAGAAGCATCTACAATCAAACCAAGGTCCAGACCACCATGAAAAATAATATCCGTATCAGCGTCATTATCATAATCAAAGGTAGAGGTTCCCCAACCAAAGGGTGTAGCTTCTAGCTCTCCAAGACCTGGATCTATGAAAGTCCCGTTAGCTTGACCCAAAAACCAGCGTGAAGTCTGATTAGGGAAAACTCCTGGTAGGTTCAATCGGGGATATTCACCTAGATTGGAGCCAAAGGAATCCATGTAGCCGTCGCTATTAAAGTCCCCGAAGGATAAACCCATCCATGAACCAGTAATGTTGAGGTTTGTCTCTAGAGATACATCAGTAAAGTTCCCTGTACCGTCATTGTTAAAAATGTGAAGAAAACCGCTATCTACTCCGCCCAATTGAGCAGGAGTAATAGCTGCTTGATCGTCTGCATGAATAATATCTAGGTCTCCATCTAGGTCATAGTCAACCATCGCGATCGCCCAGGTAATAGAGGCTGCACCAGCTTCTGCTTCAGGAAAACCCGCTAAATTAGTAATTCCCGAACTGTCACTGACATCTTCAAAAACATTGTTACCACGATTGATGAATAGTTGATTATGCTCGTTGAGTGCAAAAGGTTCGATATAAATAGGGATTTGATTATCCCAGTTAAAGTTATTGGCAATGACAATATCCAATAGTCCATCACCATTGACATCCCCCATTGAGGCTGAAGTAGAATATTTGTCACCACCACCGATGCCACTCTGTTCGGTAATCTCAACGAAACTGCCATCTCCCTGGTTCTCGAATAGTCTGTTAGGTTCTCCACTACCTAAAACCAGTAGATCGTAGTCCCCGTCGTTATCAATGTCTCCATAGGAAACTCCGCTACTATCTTGTTCCGTAGCAGCAACTCCTGCTTCTTCAGCTACATCGATAAATGTTACCTCACCAGTTTCTTGTAACTGATTGGAGTAAAGACTGTTGGCAGCACTGGGACCATTTGTAACATAGACATCTAAATCACCATCATTATCATAGTCAAAAACCGCTATCCCTGGTGCACCTCGCGACTTAGTCGGTGTTCGAGGAATGTCCTCAAAAGTATAGGGTTGTTGTTTGAGTTCATCGAAGATGGCATCTCGCGGTGATTCTACACGTCGATAGGTAATGCCTGCATTATCTCCCGCAGCTATGTCGTCAAAGGTGATGTTATTATTTTCCAATTCGCTCATGGTCAATAGTTCTCCTTAGTCCAGTTAAAGGGCTGGAATAATACCAATAATCATTTGTTATCTGTCCAATCTCTTCGATGGTGTTCGAGATGGTCTGCAAAACGCTCGAAAGAGTCGAAGCATCGGTGTACGAGACCAATCGCTTGCTGATATGTATTTTCGTCAAACTCAATGTTGTTTAGAGCCGCCTGTTCAGCATCGTTATAAATAGTGTGGTTTACTTCAATTTCCTGATGGGAAGTCGCGAAGTAGCGTAGGGTCTGGTCGTAGCCTGAGCGCTGAACCAGCCCGACTAGATGCTTGAAGAACACTGTCCCTGTTGCCTCCAAGATCAATGGAAAGATAATGCGTACTCGGTCATCACTGGCACGCAAAAGCTCACTCATAAGTTGATAAACAAAGTCTCGCACTGGTTGATGAGTGGGGCTAAACAACCAGCGAACATCGCGCACACAACCAAGCTGTTCTACATCGAACAAATACCATTGCTCGTGACCAGCGTCTTCTTGAACAAAACTTAGCGCAACCTCTTTGAGGACAGCGTCACAAATCAGTCTGTGGGTGAGCCGCAGCATATCTTGGAATGCCAGAACAAAGAAATGAGTGTGCGGAGCGATCGCTCGCAGATCGTCAATCTTGGAAGAAACTGACATTATTCGTACTCACTACCGCTGCTAGAATCTCGCCTGTTTCTTCATCGACCCCTAAATGCAGCTTTCGCCAAGTTCGACGTTTGCTATAGC